>NZ_WWIC01000264.1:0-49804 GCF_009872555.1 Streptomyces sp. SID5643 | reverse complement strand
CCACCCGGGCAAGCAACTGCTGTTCATGGGGCAGGAGTTCGCGCAGGGTGCCGAGTGGTCGGTGGAGCACGGCCCGGAGTGGTGGCTGCTCGACGACGACTACCACTCGGCGGGCGACCACAGGGGCGTGCGCGATCTGGTGCGCGACCTGAACGCGGCGTACCGGGCGACTCCGGCGCTGTGGCAGTGCGACACCCGCCCGGAGGGCTTCCGGTGGGTGGCGGTGGACTCGGCCGACGACAACGTCTTCGCGTTCCTGCGCTACGACGCCGGGGGCGGGCCGCTGCTGGCGGTGTCGAACTTCTCCCCCGTCGTCCGGCAGGACTACGGCCTGTGGGTGCCGGGTGACGTCGTCGCCTGGGAGGAGCGCCTCAACACCGACGACACGCGCTACGGCGGCAGTGGCGTCGCCAACCCGGATCCGGTCAAACCGGAGGACGGCCACGTCCGGATCACGCTGCCTCCGCTGGCCACGGTGTGGCTGACGCCGTCCGCCGTGTGAAGTCCCGCCGTCCCACCAGGTGTCCTCCCCGCTGAGAGGGGCACTGGAGGTCGTACCGCCGGGAGCACCCGGTGGTACGACGGGGCAGGGCTCAGAAGGGCGGGCATCAGGTGCGCACCGTGGGAGTGGAGGAGGAACTCCTCCTGGTCGATCCGGAGACGGGGGAACCGCGGGCGCTGTCCGCAGCGGTGCTCGCCCGGGCGGAGAAGAACGGCGCGGACCAGGATGTGTTCGAGGAGGAACTCCACGAGCAGATGCTGGAGTTCGCCACGCATCCGCAGTCGTCGATGGAGAGCCTGCGCGCGGAGATCGTCCGCTGCCGTACGGAGGCGGCGCGGCACGCGGAGGAGATCGGCTGCACCGTGGCGGCACTCGCCACCTCACCGCTGCCGGTCAGCCCCGCCGTCGGCTTCGGCCGGCGCTACCAGTGGATGGCGGACCAGTACGGCATCGCCACCCGGGAGCAGCTCGTCATGGGCTGCCACGTGCACGTGTCGGTCGAGTCCGACGAGGAGGGCGTCGCGGTCGTGGACCGGCTGCGGCCCTGGCTCCCGGTGCTGCGGGCGATCAGCGCGAACTCGCCGTTCTGGCAGGGCAAGGACACGGGCTACAACAGCTACCGCAGCCGGGTGTGGCTGCGCTGGCCCTCGGCCGGCCCGACCGAGATCTTCGGCTCGGCCGAGCGGTACCACCGTCTGATCGCCGACATGGTGGCCACCGGGGCGCTCCTCGACGACGGGATGATCTACTTCGACGCGCGGCTGTCGCAGCGGTACCCGACCGTGGAACTCCGCGTCTCGGACGTCTGTCTGCACTCCGGCACGGCCGTACTGATCGCCACGCTGGTCCGGGGGCTGGTCGAGACGGCCGCGCGCGAGTGGCGAGCCGGCGGTGAGCCGCTCGACCACAGTGTCAGTCTGCTGCGGCTGGCCGACTGGCAGGCGGCCCGGTCCGGACTCGCCGGCGAGCTGCTGCACCCCGCGACCATGCGGCGGATGCCCGCCGAAGCCGTCGTCCGCGCCCTGCTGGCCCACGTGGAGGAGGCCCTCGACGGTACGGGCGACCTGGCGCGGGCCGAGGCCGCCTGTGACGAGCTGCTGCGGGAGGGCAACGGGGCTCAGGTGCAGCGCGCACTGATGGAGCGCACGGGCAGTCTGCGGGACGTCGTCACGGAGTGCGTCCGCCGTACGCAGGCGTGAGGGGTCCCGCCGTGCCCGGACGGTGGGCTCAGAGGATCAGGACGAGGGCGTAGGCCAGGAAGAACGCCGCGATCAGCACGGTGACAACGATGATCACGGTGAGCGGGGCCTTGGCCCAGCCCTTGGTGGGGTTGTGCGTCTCGCGGGGCAGCGTCTCCGGCATGCTGCTCTCCGCGGGCGGGGTCTCGCCCGGCGGTACACCGCCGCCGGGTTCCAGACCTGGGGTGCGTTCGGGTTCGGGATCGGGGCTGATGTGAGTCATGCAGACCGGGTCCCCCGATCACGCCGAGATCATCAGCGGGTCCAGTTCCGTATTTTCCGACCCCGAAGCGTCTCGACTCGACTACATTCGAGCACCGCCGATGACGGTACCCGTCGGCAATGTCACACCCCGTACACGTCAGGAGCAGTGCATGCGCGACCTCGCCCTCGCTCCCCCGGCCGTGGCGCCCCTGACCGGCGGGCTCGCCGACAGCGTCTTCGAGACGGCGGACCGCGAACCGGCCCGGCCGATGCTCGCCCGCCGGGCGGACCCCGCCTCCACGGCCTGGGAGGAGGTGACGGCGATCGAGCTGCGCGACGAGGTGGTGGACGCCGCCAAGGGCCTGATCGCCTCGGGGATCGCGCCGGGCCATCGTGTGGCGATCATGGCGCGCACCCGGTTCGAGTGGACGATCCTGTGTTACGCGCTGTGGTCCGTGGGCGCCGAGGTCGTCCCGATCTACCCGACGGCGTCACGCGACCAGGTGGAGTGGATCCTCCGGGACGCCGACTGCGTGGCCGTGGTCGTCGAGGACGAGCAGGGTGTGATGACCGTGGGCTCGGTGTGCGCGTCGCTGCCGCTGCTGCGTCACGTCTGGCAGCTGGACGCGGGCGCCCTGGCGGACCTGACGGTGCGCGGCGAGCTGATCCCGCTCGCCACGGTCGACTCGATGCGCCGCATCGTGCTGCCGGACTCCACGGCCGTCATCGCCTACACCTCCGGCACCTCCGGCCGGGCCATGGGCTGCGCGCTCAGCCACCGCAACCTCGCCGGCCCCTGTGACACGCTGCTGGCGGGCTGGGGGCACACGGCGGCGCCGCGCGGGGAGCAGGGCTCCGTGCTCGCGTTCCTGCCCTTCTCCCATGTGTACGGGCTGATGATCCAGGGTCTGTGCGTGCGCGGCGGACTGCTGATGGGACACCAGGCCGACCTGAGCGGGGAGGCGCTGTCCGCGGCGCTGCGGTCGTTCAGGCCCACGTACCTCTACGCGGTTCCTTCGATTCTGGAGAAGATCTACAAGAACTTCCTGCGCACCGCCCAGCAGGGCGGCCACGGCGCCCTCTTCGAGCGGGCCGCCGAGACCGCCCGGGACTTCGCCGCGGCCCTGGAGCGCCAGCGGCTGGGCCGCGGCCGCGGGCCCGGCTTCGACCTGCGGCTCCAGCACGCGCTGTACGAGCGCACGGTGTACCGCAGACTGCGGGCCGCGCTGGGCGGACGGGTGCGGCGGGCGACGTCGGGCGGCTCCCCCCTCAGCCGTGAGCTGTCCCTCTTCTACGAGGGCATGGGCGTCTACGTGCACGACGGGTACGGCCTGACGGAGACCGCGGGCGGGGTGACGATGCAGCCGCTCGGCCGGGAGAAGTCCGGGACGGTCGGGCAGGCCCTGCCGGGCATGGAGATCCAGGTGGCCGAGGACGGGGAGATCCTGGTGCGGGGCCCCTCGGTGTTCCAGGGCTACGTGGGCGACCAGGCCGCCACCCGGGCCGCGCTGCGGGGCGGGTGGCTCGCCACCGGTGACCTCGGGCAGCTGGACACGGAGGGCTACCTGACGATCACCGGCCGCAAGAAGGACATCATCATCACCAGCAGCGGCAAGAGCGTCGCCCCGCTGGCACTGGAGCAGCGGCTGCGGATGCACCCGCTCATCCACCAGGCGGTGGTGGTCGGCGACAACAGGCCCTGTGTCGGCGCCCTGATCACGCTGGATCCGGAGTTCCTCGCGCACTGGCGGGCCGGGCTGGCGCTCCAGGGGGAGATGCGGGAGGCCCGGGAGGAGAACGCGCTGCGGGAGGAGGTCGCCCGGGCCGTGGCCGCGGCCAACAGCGTCGTGTCGCCGTCGGAGTCGATCCGGGTGTTCCGCGTTCTGCCGGAGGCGTTCGACGTGACCAACGGGCTGCTCACGCCGTCGATGAAGCTGCGCCGGGACGAGATCGTGCGGCACTACGCTTCCGAGATCGACGCCATGTACCAGTCACGGAGGCGTCCCGGGCGGCCGAGCACCCCGGACGAACCGTCGAACTGGGACGAATCCGACAACGTGTTCCGGTGAGCGGGCGAGCGGACGCGTAGGCCTCGTCCGCTCGGGAACACGCAACAGTGGCGACGCAAGAGAAAGGACGACAGCCCTGACGACAGCCCTAGCTGACGCCCGGGCCGGAAAGGCGATATGTCAACCGAGCCGCGTGGGGACGACGCCCTGACCTCCGAGGAGATCCCGAGCCGCACGAACAGCTTCGTGGGCGAGCCGCATGACGTGACAGGCGCGCGGCTGGCAGCGGAGGAGTTCCTGCGTGATCTGGCACGCTCCTCCCCGCCCTCTGCCCCCGAGTACTGGGACGACATCCTGCTGGTGGTGACGGAACTGGCCGCCAACGCCGTCCAGTACGCCCCGGGTCCGTTCGCGCTGCGCATGCGCCGGACGTTCGACGGGGTGCATGTGGTCCTGCACGACACCAGCACCACGGAGCCCGCCCCCCGCCCCTTCGATCCGCGCAGTGGCGGCGGGGGCATCGGCTGGCATCTGATCCACACGCTGTGCGACCAGGTCAGCGTGGTGGCCGACGACCGGGGCAAGGACGTGCACGTGTTCCTGCCCTGGTGAGCCGGAGCGTCACGGGCGCGCCGCGCCCGTGACCGGCTCCGACGGCTCAGACCGTGGCCGTCTCGCGTGGCGGCAGCCGGTCGTAGTAGTCACCCACGGCCCGCAGGTACTCGCGGTCCCTGGTCTCGCTGTCGGTCTGGAAGCGTGGCGCCGCCTTGGTGTCTCCCCTGCTGCACGCCAGGGTGACCTTCCTCTCCGCCATGTCGATGCCGGTGACGACCCCCGCTGGTACCAGGACACTGCGGCCGAACACCCAGACGCCGGTGTCGACGACCAGGTGCCGCATGTCGTGCGGGGCGGCCTCCCGGTCCACGTGCCCGATCGTGCCGTCGGTCGCGGCGACGGCGAAACCCGTCAGGTCCTGCCCCTCCGTGTGACCGCTGTCCGGCGTGTACGACCAGATTCTGTCGATGGCCACGCTGCCCCATCCTCCCTGGCGATGTGCGGATCGCATCCTCTGCGGCGGGCGCCTCGCGCCCGCCCCGTCCCACAGCAGCAATTACCCTTCTGTCGCAAGCGCATTCGGCGCACATGCCTGCTACCGCACGCGACCTCCGCCGGCCGGCCCCGACGATGTTCCGCCGAGGGGGCATGGAGGACGGTTTCCGGGGTAATCGCGGGTGCGCGGTGACATCCGAGTCCGCCGCCGGTGAAGGGAGGCGCGTGAGCAACGGAATCCGAGTCCGGAGAACGACCGGGAACCCCTCGCACCGCGGTCATCCCCAGAGGTGACCAGCCCAGGCCGTAGTACATGTTGGAGGTATCCGTGCCCCTCGCCCAGAACCCGCTGTCCGTGGAAGTCGAACTGCCCCGGGAGGACGTGGCCCTGATCACGGTCGACGGCTACCTGGACGTCGACACCGCGACCGAGTTCCAGGCCCATCTGGCCAACCAACTCCACCACGGCCGACGGCACTTCCTGCTCGACCTGTCGTCCGTTCCCTTCATGGACTCGTCCGGGATGAACATCATCCTGCGGGTGTACCAGGAGACCCGTAAGACCGAGGGCGGCGTGCACGTCATCAATCCGGCACCGGCCGTGCGGCGCATCCTCGACCTGACCGGCGTCAGCATCACCGTGCCGATATCGGAGAGTGTCGACGATGCTCTGACCCGTGTCGACGAAGGGCCGCAGCAGCCCGGGGAGCCGGAGGGGCCGCACGTCTGACGGTCCGGGTTCACCGAAGGGCAGGGCGCCGGCGAAGGCCGGTGGCCCGGTGCCCTCGCTCCGCCCTGCCCGGACGACGGCTCACTCTTCGCACCCCCGCTGACGGCGGCTCCAACCGCCGTTCCCCTGAACCGGATCGCTTGCGCCGGAGCAGGTGTCGTGCGAGGTCGGCGCATGGTTAGAGTTGTCGCCCGGCAAGTGTCACATCGCCGTCTCGTTGCCAGAAGCGGGCTCGGTCGACGCAACGCGGATGAGGAGAGAACCAGGTGCCGGAGCACGAAGCGGAC
This sequence comes from Streptomyces sp. SID5643, assembly GCF_009872555.1. Lineage (NCBI taxonomy): Bacteria > Bacillati > Actinomycetota > Actinomycetes > Kitasatosporales > Streptomycetaceae > Streptomyces > Streptomyces sp. SID5643. Next base: position 43,784 of record NZ_WWIC01000264.1, on the reverse strand, counting down.
GGACAGCTCGCCACGCCCAGCCACGAGGTGAGGGACTTCCTGCACCGCCGACGTGAGCAGATCGCCCAGCGGTGGGCGGACGAGCCTTTGTTCCGCACCGTGTTCACCGTCTCGCGCGACGAGGCGGTGGAAGCGGGCAAGGCCGTCGTGGACGCACTGGCCCAGGTGGCCGACTCGGAGCAGGTGGAGGACCCGGACGCCGCGGGATTCAGCGGCGTGCGCGAGCAGCTGGCCCGGATGGGTGCGGCGCGCTCCCGGGCCGGGCTGTCCAACACCCAGGTCTCCAGCGAGCTGGCCGCCCTGCGGCCGCCCGTGGAGAACCTGCTGGCAGCCGACCTCGAGCAGGCGCCGGCCGAACACCTGCTGGCCTGTTCGACCTCGCTGACGGTGCTGATGGGCACCCTGCGGCTGGTCGCCATGCAGACGGCGCTGAGTGAGTGGCAGGCGCTCAGCGACCGGCAGCGGATGCAGCTGATGGAGGTGGCCACGCCCGTGATCCGGCTGTGGGACGGCATCGTGGCCGTGCCGCTCATCGGGACGCTCGACAGCGCCCGCAGCCAGATCGTCATGGAGACGCTGCTGAACGCGGTCGTGGAGCAGCACGCGCGGTTCGCGATCCTCGACATCACCGGGGTGCCGACCGTCGACTCGCTGGTGGCGCAGCACCTGATGAAGACGGTCGCCGCGACGCGGCTCATGGGCGCCGAGTGCATCGTCTCGGGCATCCGCCCCGCCATCGCGCAGACCATCGTGCATCTGGGGCTGGACCTGGACGTCATCACGCGTGCGAACCTGGCCGACGCACTGGGATACGCGCTGCACGAGCTCGGCGCGGACATCGTGAACCCGGGCACGGGTCAGCGGTGAACGACGCCCGCCCCCGTCCCGTGAGCGGCCACGTGCCGGTCCTCCGGCTCGGCGACGTCCTGCTCGTCACGCTCCAGGGGGACCTGCACGACAGCACGGCGCAGCAGCTCCAGCAGGACCTCGCCGAGACCATCTCCCGTACCGGGGTGCGCGGGGTCCTCATCGACATCTCCGGTGTGGAGATCGTCGACTCCTTCCTCGGCCGGGTGCTGGCCGAGATCGCCGCGCAGGCCAAGCTGCTGGCCGCGCGCACCGTGGTGGCCGGTATGCGCCCGGCCGTCGCCATCACCCTGGTCGAGCTGGGTCTGACGCTGCCGGGACTGAGCACCGCGCTCAGCACCGAGGCGGGCATGGAGCTCCTCGCGCGGCAGGCTCCGGTGCGCCGTCCCGGCGGCCCACGTCAGGAGAGTCCGTGATGCACACCGCCGCGGGCGTGGAGGCCTGCTTGCCCATCCGGTCGGACATGGACCTGGTGTGGGTGCGACAGCACGTGCGGCAGGCCGCCGCCCGCCTCGGCTTCGGGCTGGTGGACCAGACCAAGCTCATCACCGCGGCCAGCGAGCTGGCCCGCAACACCCTGGTGCACGGCGGCGGCGGACAGATGCAGGCGACGCAGGTCGGCACTGCGGGTGCGCAGGGGCTGCGGCTGGCCTTCACCGACGAGGGGCCGGGCATCGCCGACCTGGACCTGGCGCTGAGCGACGGTTACACCTCCGGCGGCGGTCTGGGGATGGGGCTGAGCGGCGCGCGGCGCCTGGTGCACGACTTCGACATCGACACCACGCCGGGGTCGGGCACCACGGTGCGGGTGACCTGCTGGGTGGGCCGGCCGCCGCGTCCGCGCGAGGAGGTCTGATGCCGCGGGTGTGGGACGTGCCGGTGCGCGACGCGACCAGGGTGCGCGACGCGCGGGTCGCGGCGGAGGGCGCGGCCGCGCTGGCCGGGCTGGACGAGCGGCGGACCGCGGCGGCCGCGCTGGTCGCGACCGAGCTCGCCACGAATCTGCTGAAGCACGCCGACGGCGGTCAGGTGCTCATCGACATCGTCGCCCCACCCGTGCTGCGGGGGGACCGGGACGGGTCCAGGGTGGTGCAGATCGCCGCGATCGACCACGGCCCGGGCATCGAGGACGTCCCCGCGGCGCTGCGCGACGGCTTCTCCACGACCCGCTCGCTCGGCGCGGGCCTCGGCACGTGCCTGCGCCTCTCCGACGACTTCGCCCTGCACAGTGTTCCCGGCCGCGGCACGGTCGCGGTGGCCCGGGTGAGTGCGGCGCCCGGCGCCGGTGAGGCGTCGGTGCCGCCCTCGGGCACGGTGTCGGCCGGCGGACGGTGGCAGGGTGGCGAGTCGCCGTTCGGCGCGGTGGCCTGTGGCGGTCTGACCGGCCACGCGGCGGTGCCCGGCGCCGCGCAGGACGTTCCGGGACAGGGCCGGGCAGTGGCCGGCCGTGCACCCGCTGCCGAGCCGGGGCCCCACGGAGCACCGGGACACGACGACGTCCCCGGCACTCACCGCATGTCCGGCGGTCGGCCCGGGCCGCACGCGGCACCGGCCCACGGCCTCGCCGTCGCCGGCGCTCCGCACGCCGACGCGACGTCCCCCTGGGCAGCGGCACACGCCACGGCGGGCATGGTCGCGCCCGGCGAACAGGCTCGCCCCCCGGCAGCAGCGGCGCACGACCCGTCGGGCCCCGGGATGTCCGGCCGCCGGACCGGTGACCAGGCCGCGCCGGCCCAGGAGCCGGCAGACGGCGGGCGCCCGGGCAGGGGCCCGCGCAGGTACGAGCCGGACGACCGAGCACCGGTCCGCAGCGTCCCGGGGGCCGCCTCGCAGAACCGTTCCTTGCCGGTGGCAGGGGTGCGGGCCGGCGGGGTGAACATCCCGTACGGCGGAGCCGAGTACTCCGGGGATGCCTGGGGCTGGGTCCGGGCCGGGGACCGGGTGACGCTGATGCTGGCGGACGGGCTGGGGCACGGGCCGGAGGCCGCGCGGGCGTCGTCCGCCGCGGTCACGGCGCTGCACCGCTGGGCCCACCTCTCCCCCGCCGAGTCGCTGCGGCGGCTGCACGACGCGCTGCGGGACACCCGGGGCGCGGCCGTCGCGGTGGCCCAGCTCGACCTGTGGGCCGGGCGGCTGCGGTTCGCCGGCATCGGCAACGTGGGGGCACGGCTGCGCACCGGTGGTGCCTGGCGCGCCCTGCTGTCGCGGCCCGGCATCGTCGGCGTTCACCGGCCCGCGACCCTCCGCGAGGAGGAGGCCGCCTGGACGGACGACCCCCTGCTGATCCTGCACACCGACGGCCTGCCCAGCCGCTGGACGCCGCTGCCCGGTCCCGGGCCGGCGCCGGTCGACCCGGCCGTGACGGCCGCTGTGACGATACGTGACGCCAGCAGTCCCGCCCGTCCGGTGCGGGACGACACCGCCGTGGCCGTGCTGACCTCGACACCGCCGGAACACCCATGATGCGCACTTGGCAGATCACCACCGTCACCGACGCGGCCCGCGCACGCATCTCGCTCGCGCGCCTGGCCGCCGCGTACGGTGTGCCCACCGTCGAACGGACCCGGCTGGCCTCCGCCCTCAGCGCCCACCTGCGTCAGTGCCTCACCAAGGGCGGCACCTGGCGGTTGACCATGGACCTGGCCGGTTCCCCCGCCGAGGAGGGGCTGCTGCACGTCGTGGTGACCCCGTCGCCGGAGGCCTGCGCCGCCGGGGAGCCGCTCTGGGAGGTCACGGTCCCCTGCCCCGAGACGGCCGAGGCCGCCGAGCACGGCACCGTCGCCGCCGACCCCGCAGCACTGTCCGAGGCGCTGCTCGGCGCCGACGAGGACACGGCCGTCGTCCTGGACAAGCTCACGGAGCAGGAGGACCTGGTCCTCTTCCACCGCGAGGAGCTGCACCAGACCAACCAGGGCGTCCTGGCCCTGCACGCCGAACTGGACGCGGCCGGGCGGGCCCAGCGCGAGGCCTTCGCCGCCGAGCGCAGCGCCCGCAACGAGGCGGAGAGCGCCCGGCGCCGGCTGACGTTCCTCGCGGACGCCAGTGCCGTGCTGACGGCGTCGCTGAACCACGAGGAGATCGTGCGCCGGCTCCCGGACCTGCTGGTGCCGGAGTACGCGAGCAGCGTCGACGTCTGGCTCTTCGACCACGAGGAGGACAAGCACCGGTCGGCGCCCCATCCGGCCGCCGCCGTCGTCGCGGCCCGCACCGGGCGGCCCCAGTACGCCGCCGACCACCCGGGCAACCTGCCCGGCGTCGAGGACCAGCCGCCGTCGGCGCTGGATCCCGGGCGGCCGCTGCTGTGTGTGCCGCTGCCCACGCGACGGGCGCCTCTGGGAGTGCTGACGCTGTCGCCGCCCGGCGGGCGCTGGGACCCGGACGACGCGGTGATGCTGATCGAGCTCACCCGGCGGGCCAGCATCGCCATCGACAACGCCCGGCGCTTCGAGCACAACCGCGACATCGCCGAGACGCTGCAACGCGCCCTGCTGACCGACCTGCCCGCCACGCCGGGCCTCAGCCTGGCCGCGCGGTACCTTCCGGCCACCCACGGGCTGAACATCGGCGGCGACTGGTACGACGCGTTCCCCCAGCGGGACGGCGGTCTCATCACCGTCATCGGCGATGTGACCGGACACGGTCTGCACGCGGCGGTCATGATGAGCCAGCTGCGCACCGCGCTGCGGGCGTACGCCGTCGACGGCGACAGCCCGGGCCGGCTGCTGACCCGGCTGCACCGGTTCCTGCACCATCTCCAGCCGGACCTGTACGCCACCGCCGTCATCGCCCGGTTCCACCCGGACGAGCCCACGCTGACCTGGGCCGCCGCGGGACACCCGCCACCGGTGCTGCGCCTGCCCGACGGCACCGTGCGTACCCTCGACGCCAAGCCCGGCGCGATGCTCGGCATCCCGCTCACCCAGGAGATCGCCGACCACACGGAGCAGCTGGAGCCCGGCTCGACGCTCGCGCTGTACACGGACGGGTTGGTGGAGCGGCGTGCGCAGGGCATAGACCCGGGGATCGAGCGGCTGGCCTCGGCGCTCGGCGGGTTCCGTTCAGCGGAGCTGGAAGCGGACCTGGAGGGCTCGGCGGACCGGCTCCTGCATCCGCTGCTGAGCGATTCCGAGCGGGACGACGACGTGTGCCTGTTGCTGTGTCATGTGCAAGGTGGCGCCGGCTCCTGACGGCGGGTCCGGCCGGCCGGGTGTGCACGCGTTCTTCACTCCTGCCTGGTGCTTTTCGGCCACGGTGCGGGCATGGTGGTGATCGACGCGTTCGTCTGCCTGCCGCGTCCGACTGGCGCGCCCGTGGGACACACGGTGGGATCGAAAGGGTGCGAACCAGCGATCCAGGGGCAGTCGGAAGGCGTTCGAGGCAGACCGCCTGGAGCCGCAGAAAGGGATGAACACCGTGACACGACCCAGGATCCTGGTGGTTGGCGCAGGCTTCGCCGGCGTGGAGTGCGTCCGCCGTCTGGAACGGAAACTCTCCCCGGACGAGGCCGACGTCACGCTGGTGACGCCGTTCGCCTACCAGCTCTACCTGCCGCTGCTCCCCCAGGTGGCCTCCGGCGTGCTGACGCCGCAGTCGATCGCCGTCTCGCTGCGCCGCAGCAAGAAGTACCGCACGCGCATCATTCCGGGCGGTGCCATCGGCGTGGACCTGAAGTCCAAGGTGTGTGTCATCCGCACCATCACCGACGAGATCGTCAACGAGCCGTACGACTACATCGTGCTGGCGCCCGGCAGCATCACCCGGACCTTCGACATCCCGGGGCTGACGGACCACGCGTTCGGGATGAAGACCCTCGCCGAGGCGGCGTACATCCGTGACCACGTCATCTCGCAGCTGGACCTGGCCGACGCGAGCCAGGACCCGGTGGAGCGGGCCTCGCGGTTGCAGTTCGTGGTGGTCGGCGGCGGTTACGCGGGCACCGAGACCGCGGCGTGCCTGCAGCGGCTGACGCACGCGGCGGTCAAGCGCTACCCGCGGCTGGACCCGGCTCTGATCAAGTGGCACCTGATCGACATCGCGCCGAAGCTCATGCCGGAGCTGGGCGACAAGCTCGGCAGCAGCGCGCAGGAGATCCTGCGCCGACGGGGCATCGAGATCTCCCTGGGCACCTCCATCGCCAAGGCGGGCCCCGAGGAGGTCACCTTCACCGACGGGAGGGTGATCCCGACCCGCACACTCATCTGGACCGCCGGGGTCGTCGCCAGCCCGCTCATCGCCACGCTCGGCGCGGAGACGGTCAAGGGGCGGCTCGCGGTCGCCCCGGAAATGAACCTGCCGGGCGACGACGGGGTGTTCGCGCTCGGCGACTCGGCCGCCGTGCCCGACCTGGCCAAGGGCGACGGGGCCATGTGCCCGCCCACCGCGCAGCACGCCCTGCGGCAGGGCAGGCACGTCGCCGACAACGTCATCGCGTCACTGCGCGGCCAGGCGATGAAGCCCTACGTCCACAAGGACCTCGGGCTCGTGGTCGACCTCGGCGGCACCGACGCGGTCTCCAAGCCGCTGGGCATCGAACTGCGGGGGCTGCCCGCCCAGGCCGTGGCCCGCGGCTATCACTGGTCGGCGCTGCGCACCAACGTGGCCAAGACGCGGGTGATGACGAACTGGCTGCTCAACGCCGTCGCCGGCGACGACTTCGTACGGACGGGGTTCCAGGCCCGCAAGGCAGCGCGGCTGAAGGACTTCGAGTACACGGACGCCTATCTGACGCGGGAGCAGGTGCGGGCGCAGGTCGAGGGGTCCGGCCGGACGGAGTAGGACCGGGCCGGACGGAGCGTCCGCCCGTGGCATGTCATGCTGAGATACGGATCTTGGTGTGAGTCGGGAGAAAGTGCGGCGGCGTGAGGGCAGCGGGACGCGCGGTGCGGGCACGGCTGCGGGACCGGATCGCGGCGTCCGACCCCGGTCTGCTGCGTCTGACGGCCGGGCTGCGGACGGTCGGCGCGATCACGCTGACTCTGGCCGTGCTCTCCCTGCTGCGGGCCGATGTGCACATCCTGGTGGCGGGGGCCATGGCGGCGATGGTCGCCACCTTCGCCATCCGGGAGAAGCAGCCGGCCGCGCAGGCCGTGACGCTGGTCCTGGGGCTGCCGGTGGCCCTGGCGTCGGTGTCCCTGGGCGCCGTTCTCAACACACGTCTCTTCGTCGGTGACGTCTTCTTCGTCGTCCTGATCTTCTGCGCGGTCTACGGCCGCCGGTTCGGCGACCGGGGCACCGCGCTCGGTCTGATCGGCTTCCAGGTCTACTTCCTGTCCCTGTTCGTCGGCGCCACGGCCGCCACGCTGCCCGCGCTGTGTGGTGCCATGGCCGTGGCGTTCTGCTCCAGTGCCCTGATGCGTTTCGCGGTCGTACCCGCGACGCCCACCGGTGTGCTGCTGCGGCTGCGCCTGGCTTTCCGGGCACGGCTGGCCCAGCTGGTGGCCGCGCAGGCCGAACTCCTCGACGCCCCCGCGGACGAGATGGACAAGGCGCTGGAGGCCGTCCGCGAGGGCACCGCACGGCTCCACGAGACGGCGATGATGATTCAGGGGCGGCTGGAGGAGGGCACCCCGGACGAGTCGGCGGCGCGGCTGGTGCAGCGCAGGATCGCGGACGCCGAGATCGCCGCGGAGCGGCTCGGCCTGCTGCTGCTGACCGCCCGGACCGCCGAACGGGCCGACACGCTCACCCTGCACCTGCCGGGTGCACCCGCCCCGTCGGTGGCCGGGCCCGAGCTGCCGGACGAGGCGGGCGCCACGCTCCGCCGCGATCTGCTGGCGCTGCACGCCCTGGTGCTGCGGGCCGGCAGCGGCGACACGGGCACCGGTCTCGCGCATGTGCGCAACCGGCTCCTCGGCTACCGGGACGAGGAGAATCTGCCGCCCGCCTCGGCCGCCGTCCAGGACGTCTTCCGCGGCATCGGCGAGTCGGCCCGCGCGGTGCTCGGGCTGCGGATCGCCCTGGACGGCCCGCAGGACGAGTCGGACGACAGTCCCGCGACGGCCCGGTCCCGCGAGGAACTGGACGCCGAGGACGCCGCGATCGACGGCGGCGGCGAGGAAGCGTCGCAGGAGGAGCAGACCGGGCTGCGGCGGCCCACCACGCGGGCGGCCGTGCAGGTCGCCGTCGGGTCCTCACTGGCCATCGTGGGCGGCGAACTGCTGTCCACGCAGCGCTGGTACTGGGCGGTGCTGACGTGCTGGATCGTTTTCCTCAACACCGCGTCGACGGGCGAGATCCTGGTCAAGGGGTACCGGCGGCTGCTGGGCACGGTGTTCGGCGTGGTGGCCGGCATCGTCCTGGCCGGGCTGGTCGGCGGGCACACCTGGACGGCGTTCGCCCTGGTCCTGGTGCTGATCTTCGCGATGTTCTACACGGCGCCTCTGTCGTACACGCTGATGTCGTTCTTCGTCACGGCGATGCTGGGGCTGCTGTACACGCTGCTGCACACCTACAGCCTCGACGTGCTCGTGCTGCGGATCCAGGAGACGGCCCTCGGCGCGGCCTGTGGAGTGGTCGCGGCGGCGCTGGTCCTGCCCGTGCAGACGGACCGCCGTACGAACGAACTGCTCGGCACCGTGCTGGAGCGGCTGGCCGAGGTCACCGAGGCCGCGGTCGGCCAGCTCAGCGGCGGACCGGCGGACGAACTGCTGGACAAGGCGCGCGACCTCGACCAGGCGCTGGCCGATCTGCGGGCCGCGACCCAGCCGCTGATCCATCCGGTCACCCCGCTGCGGACCCGCCGTCACACGGCCCGGTACGTGGTGGCGCTGCTGGAGACGTGCGCCTACCACGCCCGGACCCTCGCCGCGACGGCCGAGCTGCTGCCCACGCACCCCTCGATCGCGGCGGACCCGCGACTGCGCGGGGCCGCCGGACGCACGGTGCGCAACATCGGCGTCATCGCCGCCCGGGTCGCCGACGAGCACGCGGGCGCGCAGGTCGAGACCGGGCCGAGCATCGCCTCCCTGCTGGGGACCGACGCCGGCACACCGCGCTACGGCCGCATCACCGACCGCGTGCTGCGGCATCTGGAGCGGCTGGACGAGGCCGTGGTGGGCCTCGCCCGGCCGCTGGGCGTGCCGGTGGCGGCTCCCAAGGGGTGACTCGCCGGCGGCTGACGACCGCCGTCAGAAGTCCGTGGGCAGCCCACTGACCTCGGCGATGCCCCGTAGTTCCTCGGTCTGCTTGTGCCGGTCCCGGATGTAGTCGGCTATCTCGCCGAGGCGGGTCGGATCGGACGCGGTGGTGGCGTCCGTGACGATCCGGACCGGGCCGGTGTCGTCGACGTGGAGTTCGACGACTTCGTTGTCCAGGCGGCCGGTGACGGCGGTGGCGATGACGAGGGCCACCTCGTCACGGACCTCCTGGGGCAGTTCGTCGTCGGGCCCGGAGTCGAGCGCGAAGTCGAGGCTGGACAGGCGCTCCTCTTCGATCGCCTCGAGGACCGGTTCCACCGCGCGCATCAGAAGGCGGTAGTCCTCCGTGTCCATCCGGATGCGCAGGAGGTCCAGGTACACGTCCACGGGCCGGCCGTCGCCATGCGGAATCTCGGAATCGCTCATTCGCTTCGTGTTCCCCACGAGACGCGGCTCAGACGCGCCGCCACCGGGCCATGGCGAACGAGAACACTCCGAAGAGCACCAGCCCGGCTGCGACACACACCAGCAGCCAGGGTCCGAGCGGGGTCTCCGCGAAGGTGCGCAGGGTGTCGTCGAGGCCCTTGGCCTTGTCGGGTTCGTAGTCGATGGCGGCGCGGACGGCGAAGATCCCCGCGACCGCGAACACCAGCCCGCGGGCGGCGCCGCCGGCGACGCCGGTGACGTCCACGAGTTGCCGCGTCCGCCGGCTCATCTGCCCCAGCCGGAGCTTGTCGTGGTACTTGCGCAGCACCGCGCGTACGGCGATCCAGCCCCCGGCGCCGATGATCACGAGGCCGGCGGCGCCGACCAGCCACTGGCCGCCGGGTATCTCCAGGGCCCTGGCCGTGGCGTCCCGGGACTGCTGGTCGCTGGATCCGCCGCTCTGGTGGCGGCTGAGTGCGAACGTCAGCACCGAGTAGGCGACGAAGACGTAGAAGGCGAAGCGGGCCGTCGCCATCAGCCGCTTGCGGGCGCTGCGGCCGTCCTTGCCGACCGAGCCGAAGAGCGCCTCGGACAGCCGCCACAGGGCCATGCCGACGAGCCCGATGCCCAGCGCCCACAGCAGCACCGCGCCGAACGGCTTCTGCGCCAGTTCCTGCAACGCACCCCCTCGGTCGGCCTGTCGGCCGGTGTCGCCGAAGGCGATCTGCAGGGCCAGCGCTCCGACGAGCAGATAGATCACGCCCCGGGCGGCGAAACCCGCCCGTGCCGCCCCCTCGGTCACCGAGCCCCGCGCCATCCGCCGGGTCCGGAACCGACCGCTCTGTGCCATCGCACTCGTGTTCATGTCGACCTCCCGGCTGTGCGGATGCCCCGGGTCGGCGTTCACACACCCTGCACAACGCCCGGACCAGGGGATTCCGGTTCCCTGCCGGGTGCCGGCTTCCCAGCCGTACGACGGCGCCCCTCCCGTAGCGGGCTCAGGACCGCCGCAACCTCGAACCCCGGCCGGCGCGGCCAAGGGTGTGCAGGTGCTCCAGGGCGTCCAGGACCACAGTGCGGTCGTGCCAGGCGAGCCAGCGTCCGGCCTGGCCGCCCACGGTGTCGAGGGCTTTGGTCTGGGCCGTCGTCAGTCCGTCCAGGGGCCGGTCCATGTGGGCCGAGACCATGCCGACGCACAGCCCGGACTCGGTCGTCAGCGGGACGCTGTGGCAGGCTCTGCTGCCCGCGGCGAGGATGGCCCGGCGGGCCGGTTCGGTGAACACCGGGTCGCTCTCCACGTCACGCACGGTGACCTGGGCGACGTCCTTGGCTGCCTGGGCGCAGGACGTGCCGTCCTCGCCCACGTGGGCGAAGAAGTCGACGAAGTCGGCCGTGAGGCCGGTGTGCTGCTCCATGCGCAGCCCTCCGCGGGCCGGGTCGGTGAGCTGCACGTTGCCCATGTCGGTGCCGGTCACCGTCAGGGTGGACCTCAGCACGGCCTTCAGGACGGCACTGCGGCTGCCGGACCCGGACCGGTGCGCCTGCGTGAAGGTCAGCTCGGGCTCCGGCCCGCGGACGCGGCGCGGGAACCACAGGGCGTCCGGCGCCTCGGGGCGCGGTGCGGTCACCAGGACTCCGGCGAGGGTGTGCAGCTTGACGTTGTAGCGCTGGGACGCCCGCTGCATCAGCGCGAAGGCGCTCTCCCCGTCCGGCAGCGCGTACCGCTCCTGGAGGATCCCCTGCGCCTGCGAGATCAGCGGGCGCACCCGGGCCCGGGCCCGCAGGTCGCGCAGCTCGGCGCGCAGGCGCTCCAGCTCGCCGTCGGCGGCGGCTGCCGCCCGCCCCGCTGTGGACATGGAACTCCTAGGGTGTCGTCGTCATGACGCGCGGAGGCCCGGCCGCGGCTTGTGCCGTCGGCCGGACCTCGTCGCGCTGCGTCTGCCCCGGCGTCAGGGGCGCGCCGGGATCAGGCGGGCTCCGTGGCCGGAATGCGCTGTCCGGCCATCGGTGCGACGGGTGCGCGGGCCGATGCGGGTGCGGCCGCGAGCCACTGATGGGCGGCCTCCAGGGCGCGCTTGACGTCCCGGGTGCCGGTGGACACGCACAGCGTGTACGCCAGGTCGCGGGCCCGGGGGTTCGGCTCCGCCGGTCCGCGGGCGGCCTCGGCGGCCGCCAGTGCCTCGTACTCGTCGACGAGTCTGCGCAGCACGTCGGGGTGGGGCCTCAGCATGGTCGTTCGCTCCTCGTGGGGTCGGATGGTCAGGCCGTCGTGGAGGTGCCGCCGCTCCCCCGGTTGCCCGTCCGCTGCCCCAGGACCTCGTCGCGCACACGGGCGCAGCTGCGGCTGATGAGGCGGGAGACGTGCATCTGGGAGATGCCGAGGTGGTCGGCGATACGGCTCTGGGTCATGTCCTCGAAGAAGCGCATGTAGAGGATGGCCCGTTCGCGTTCCGGCAGCCGGCGCAGGCCTTCCTTGGCGGACTCGCGGTCCACGACGATGTCGTAGGACGAGTCGGCCGCGCCGAGGGTGTCGGCCAGGCTGTAGCCGTCGTCGTCGGCCGAGAGCTCGGCGTCCAGCGACAGGGTGCTGAAGCTGTCAAGGGCTTCGAGCCCGGCGTTGACCTCTTCCTCGCTGAGGCCGGTGTGCGTGGCGAGGTCCGCCACGGAGGGCTCGGGGCTGCCCGGGTTCTGGGTGAGTTCACGGCGTGCCACCCGCACCTTGTTGCGCAGTTCCTGCACCCGGCGGGGCACCCGCAGGGCCCACATGCGGTCCCGGAAGTGCCGCTTGACCTCGCCGGTGATGGTGGGGACGGCGTAACTCTCGAAGGCACCCCGGCTCGGGTCGAACCGGTCGATGGCCTTGACCAGGCCCAGTGCGGCGACCTGCCGGAGATCCTCGATCGACTCACCGCGGTCGCGGAAGCGGCCGGCGATGCGGTGGGCCATGGGCAGCCACAGGGTGACCAGTTCGTCGCGGACGGCCTCCCGCTCGGGGCCTTCCTCCAGCTCCGCCATCCGGGCGAAGAGAGCGGCGGTGTCGGGGGCGTCGTCGTGACGCCGCCGGGAAGCGGTGGACGTCGTTTCGGGCGTGCCGGGACGATGGGTGGGCGTTTCGATGAGCATGCGGATTCGCTCCTGAACGGTGGTTTCAGGGACTGACCGCGGGAAGGACGCTGCCCGGATCGCCTGGAGGCCTCCGGGGCAGTCATACCGCTCCCGCTGGCGCGCCTCCGGTCCGAAGCACGAAACTGCGTCTGCCCTGACCCCGGTGGAACAAACTCCGCTTTGCAGTGCAATCTGTCGAGTGCCGGCTCACGGGCGTTCAGGACAGGGGGACGACAGCTGTGATGCACTTGCCCCCGGCGGGCAGGTCCGACACCCTGACGTCGCGGGCGAGCCGGCAGACGATGGGCCAGCCGTGGCCGCCGTGCCGCAGCCGGCCGTGCGGATCGGTGCGGGGCGCGGTCACGGGCAGCGCGTCACTGCGGTCGCTCACCGAGACACGCACACCGGGGCCGTCGACGTCCACCTGGAAGTCGGTGACGCCGCCGCCGTGCAGGATCGCGTTGGTGGTGAGTTCCGAGGCGACGAGCAGCGCGTCGGACAGGGCGTCCGTGTCGCACGGGGTGTGGGTGGCGCGGCAGCGTTCGGCCACGGCCCGCTCCACCGCCCGGCGTGCCTCGGCGGGTTTGCACGGCCGGGCCCGGTGAGCGCCGGGCGGCTCGAACACTGAATCGATCATGTGCTCCTCGCACATTCTGCAGCTCCCTGACAGCACGGACGGAAAAGGGGTCCGGACCGCGTTCCGGAACCGCCCGCACGGGCCTGCCCCGGGGGCCCGCGGACCCCTGCTTGCCTCGACCTGCCGCGACATCCGGGGGCGCGCACCGCGCGAGCGCCGCGGTCATACTCTTCGGCTCACCTCTCCCCGCACCTGCAAACCTCCGGTGCGGCCGCAAGACCCGAAAACGCCCCGGACGGCCGTGACTCGATGTCATCACCGCGCCGTGGACGGGTAGGCGGGGTGCATGACCGATGTGGTGGATTCCGACGAGCTGTTGCGGCGTATCCAGCGTGCGAGGGAGTGCGCGGTGCAGGAGGAACGGACGTGGCGGACCAGGAGCGAGGAGCTGGACGCGACGGATCCGCAGGGGGCCCGGGACGCCACCGTGCGGCGGATGTCGTACGAGGCTGTGCTGCGGGTCCTGGACGAGATCGTGGCTCCGGGCAAACACGCCCCGGAGGGGTGACCGGACGCGGGCCGGGGCCGGTGCGCGCTTGGCCGGATTGCGAGGGCACACGCCGGGAACCCGGTGCGCATGACAGCCGACCACACGCGAGCACCGGTTCTGGAAGCCCTGGACGAGTACCGACGCAAGGGGCATCTGTCGTTCACACCGCCGGGGCACAAGCAGGCCCGCGGAGCGGATCCGGCGGTCCGGGAGATCCTCGGTGACGCGGTGTTCCACGGGGACGTGCTGGCCTCGGGCGGTCTGGACGACCGGCTCACCCGGGGCCGGGTGCTGCAACGCGCCCAGGAGCTGATGGCCGACGCCGTGCACGCCGAGCACACCTACTTCAGCACCTGCGGGAGTTCCCTTTCCGTGAAGGCCGCGATGCTGTCGGTGGCGGGCCCGCACGAGAAGCTGCTGGTCGGGCGCGACGCCCACAAGTCGGTCGTCGCGGGGCTGATCATCTCCGGCATCGAGCCCGTCTGGGTCGAGCCACGGTGGGACGCCGAGCGCAAGCTCGCCCATCCCCCGTCCGCCGAGGAGTTCGACCGGGCCTTCGACGCTTGTCCGGACGCGCGTGGCGCGCTGGTCACGAGTCCCACGCCCTACGGCGGCTGCGCGGATCTGCGGGCGATCGCCGACGTCTGTCACCGGCGCTCACGGCCGCTCATCGTCGACGAGGCATGGGGCGCGCATCTGCCGTTCCACCCGGACCTGCCGTCGTGGGCGATGGACGCGGGCGCGGACATCTGCGTGACGAGCATCCACAAGATGGGCAGCGGCCTGGAGCAGGGCTCGGTCTTCCACCTCCAGGGCGACCTGGTGCCGCCGGAGCTGCTGGGCATGCGCGCGGACCTGCTGGGCACCACCAGCCCCTCGGTGCTGATCTTCGCCGGCCTGGACGGCTGGCGGCGGCAGATGGCGCTGCACGGCAGGGAGCTGATGGGCGGTGCGCTGGAACTCGCCGCCGGGGTCCGGGCCGCCATCGAGGAGATCGACGGGCTGCACGTCAACGACCGCAACGACTTCTGCGGCCCGGGCCTGGCCGACGACCTCGACCCGCTGCCCGGCGTCATCGACCTCACCGGCCTCGGGATCACGGGGTTCCAGGCGGCGGACTGGCTGCGTGAGCACCGGCGTATCGACGCTCATCTGGTGGATCACCGCCGCATCGGCGCCCAGATCACTCACGGCGACGACCGGGAGACCACCGGGGAACTCCTGGAGGCGCTGCGGGACCTCGCCCGGGCGGCCGGCGACCTGCCCAGGGCGCCGGAGGTGGAGGTGCCGTCACCGACGGAGCTGCGGATGGAGCAGGCGGAGCTGCCCCGGGACGCGTTCTTCGGGCCGGCCGAGAGCGTGCCGGTGTCCGAGGCGGCCGGTCGGGTCGCGGCCGAGATGATCACGCCGTATCCCCCCGGCATCCCCGCAGTGCTCCCGGGGGAGCGCCTGACCGGGCCGGTGCTGGCGTACTTGCGGACGGGGCTGGACGCGGGCATGCACCTGCCGGACCCGGAGGACCCGGAACTGGAGACGGTCCGCGTGCTCGCGAAGTGACGGCCCGGCGTGAAACAGGTCACGCCACCCGGTCTTTGGGGCGCAGACGCCGCCCAGATGGTTTACCGTTCATTCATACGTGGTGACGGAGTCGACCCCTCGTCCTCCTGCGCCACCGCTTGCGGCCCTGGCTGGTCTCCCCCGTCCAGCCAGGGCTTTTTCATGCCCGCACGGGCCGTCGCAAGAAGTCCGGTACGCCGAGGTGCCCAAGGCCCCGGCAGCGGCTGAAATGGCTGTAGGGACAGCACCGCAGTCGACCGCCCGGCGAGGAGCTCCGCATGACCAAAGCGATCAAACTCCTGACCGCCCTGCCTCCGCCCCAGCGGCAGCGTCTCATGACCCTCGCCCGGGAGGTGTCCTTCCCCGAGGACGCCCGGATCTTCGAGGCGGACGGCAGGGCCGACCGCTTCTGGGTCATCCGCTCGGGCGCCGTCTCGCT
Source organism: Streptomyces sp. SID5643 (assembly GCF_009872555.1). Lineage (NCBI taxonomy): Bacteria > Bacillati > Actinomycetota > Actinomycetes > Kitasatosporales > Streptomycetaceae > Streptomyces > Streptomyces sp. SID5643. The sequence continues at coordinate 28,128 of NZ_WWIC01000264.1, read as the reverse complement.
GGACCAGCAGGTGAACTCCCTGCAACGGGTGACCGTGGCCAGCCTCGGCGCGGGCGACCTGCTCGGCTGGTCCTGGCTTTTCCCGCCGTACACCTGGGACTTCGGCGCGGTGGCGTTCAGCCCGGTGCGGGCCTACGAGTTCGACGCGCAGGCCGTGCTGGGGCTGTGCGAGGAGGATCCGGAGCTGGGGATGATGCTGGTGCGCAACGTGGCCGAGGTGCTCGCGCACCGGCTGGAGATGACCCGGGGCAAGCTGATGGAGCAGTACACGCTGCACCGGCGCGGAGCGCTGTGAGGCGTCAGACGCGGTAGCGCCGCAGCGCCGGTACGGCTGCCGCCAGCACCAGCATCACCGCGACGACCAGGAGTCCGCCGCCCGCGACGGCCGTGCGGGGTCCGAAGGCGGATCCCGCGGTGCCGTGCAGCACGTCCGCCAGGCGCGGGCCGCCCGCCACGACGACGGTGAAGACGCCCTGCATGCGCCCGCGCATCTCGTCGGTGGCGGCGGACAGCAGGATCGCCCCGCGGAAGACCATGGAGACCATGTCGGCCACCCCGGCCAGGGCGAGGAACGCCACCGCCACCCACAGGCTGCGGCTCAGCCCGAAGCCGGTGATGGCCACACCCCAGGCGACGACCGCGCCGATGACCATCCAGCCGTGACGCCGGGCCCGGGAGAAGGTCCCGGAGAACAGCCCGCCCAGGACGGCGCCGACGGGGATCGCGGCGAACAGCAGGCCGAGCGCCAGGCCTTCGCCGTACGGGGCGTACGTCTGGGAGGCGAGCTGCGGGAACAGGGCACGGGGCATGCCGAGGACCATGGCGATGATGTCCGCGAGGAACGACAGCAGCAGCACGGTGTGCCCGGAGATGTAGCGGAAACCGGCGGCGATCTCCTTCACTCCCGCGCGCCGCACCGCCGTGTCGTCCAGGGGCGGCAGCGACGGCAGCCGGTAGACCGCCCACACCGTCACGCACAGGGCGAGGGCGTCGATGAGGTACAGCTCGGGCAGCCCGATGACGGGAATGAGGGCACCGGCGAGCAGGGGGCCGGCCACCTGTCCGGTCTGCATCACGGTCGAGCCGAGGGCGTTCGCGGCGGGCAGTTCGTCCTCGGGGACCAGCCGGGCTATGGAGGCGTTGCGGGCGGGCGCGTTCAGGCCCCAGAAGGCCTGCTGCACGGCGAGCAGCAGCATGAGCGCTCCCACCGACTCAAGACCCACGAAGGCCTGGAGCCAGAACAGCAGCGAGGTGACGGCGATGCCGCTGTTGGTGATCAGCAGCAGTCTGCGCCGGTCCATGGCGTCGGCGATCGCCCCGCCCCACAGCGCGAACACGATCAGCGGCACGAGCCCGGCCAGGCTCGCGGCGCCGACCCATGCCGAGGAGCCGGTGATGTCGTAGATCTGCTTGGGGACGGCGACGGCGGTGAGCTGGCTGCCGACGGCCGTGACGATGGTCGAGCTCCACAGCCGCCGGTAGGCGGGACGGCGCAGGGGGCGGGTGTCCATGGCCCAGCGCCGCCGGCCGCGCCGCCCGGGCGGCCGAGGTGTGGGCTCCCGCTCTTCGGTCGTGCTCTCGCTCGCGTCCACGCGCCGCTTCCTCGATGCTCGCTACATCTTTCCGGGCGGGGATCACTATCGCACCCGTCACGGCCGGGCCGGCGGCCGGTCTCAGCTTCCCGTGATCAGCACGGCCCCGAGCACGATCATGGTGGCGGCGACCAGTCCGTCCAGGACCCTCCAGGCCGCGGGTCTGGCGAGGAACCGGCCGAGCATCCGGGCGCCGAAACCGAGGGCGGTGAACCAGCACAGGCTGGCCAGCACCGCGCCGAGGCCGAACGTCCAGCGCAGGGAACCGTGGTCGGCGGCGACGGAGCCCAGCAGGAACACGGTGTCGAGGTAGACGTGCGGATTCAGCCAGGTCATCGCCAGGCAGGTGAGGACGGCCCGGCGCACCGATCCGGCCGCCTCCCCCTCCGTCCGCAGCGCGTCGCCGCCGGGCCGGAACACCCGGCGGGCGGCCAGGGCTCCGTAGACCAGCAGGAACGCGCCGCCGATCCAGCCGACCGCCGTCAGCGCGCCCGGCCACCGCACCACCACCGCGCCCACTCCGCCGACCCCGAGTGCGATGAGCGCCGCGTCCGACAGGGCGCAGATGGCGACCACGGCGAGGACGGCCTGGCGGCGGATGCCCTGGCGCAGGACGAAGGCGTTCTGGGCTCCGATGGCGACGATGAGAGACAGGCCGGTGCCGAAACCGACGGCGCCGGCGGTGAAGGTGCTGGTCATGGCGTCGACGCTACGGAGGCACCGGTCTGAGGTCCAGCTAAGGATTGTTACGTATCATTAGCGGGCATGATGATGACGGATCTGCCGCTGGATCAGGTGCGGACCCTGCTCGCCGTCGTGGACGAGGGCACCTTCGACGCGGCGGCGGCCGCACTGCACGTGACGCCGTCGGCCATCAGCCAGCGGGTGAAGGCGCTGGAGCAGCGCACCGGCCGGGTCCTGCTGCTGCGGACGAAGCCGGTGCGGCCGACCGAGTCGGGTGAGGTGCTGGTGCGGCTGGCCCGCCAGGTGGCGCGGCTGGAGCACGACGCGCACGTCGAGCTCGGACTGAGCGGCGCCGGGGAGCCGACCCGGGTGTCCGTGGCGGTGAACGCGGACTCACTGGCCACCTGGTTCCTGCCCGTCCTCGCGCGCGTTCCGGAGGAGCTCCGGCTCTGCTTCGAGCTGCGCCGCGAGGACGAGGACCACACGGCGGCTCTGCTGCGGGAGGGCACGGTGATGGCGGCGGTGACCTCGTCCCCGGATCCCGTGCCGGGATGCTCGGTCCGGTCGCTCGGGCGGATGCGCTACCTCCCCGTGGCCGCCCCGGGCTTCGCCGCGCGCCACCTCGGCGGGCCCCTGACACAGACGCTGACGGAGGTGCCCGTGGTGGTCTTCGACCGGCGCGACGACTTCCAGGACGGCTTCGTCCGGCGGCTCACCCGGGGGCGGAGCGGCGCGAGCGCGCTGCGGCACTACGTGCCGACCTCGGAGGGCTTCGTCGAGGCCGTGGCAGCCGGGCTGGGCTGGGGCCTGGTGCCGGAGCGCCAGGCGGATCCGCTGCTGGACGAGGGCCGGCTCGTCGGCATCGCCCCGGGCCGCACGGTCGACGTGCCGTTGTACTGGCAGCAGTGGAAGCTCGACTCCCCCGCCCTTGCGCAGGTCGCGGAGACGGTGACGGCGACGGCGGCGCAGGCGCTGCGGCCCTGACGGTTCAGTCCCGGACGGCCTCCAGCCGCGCCGCCGCGCTGTCCAGCAGCATCTCCAGGGCCGCCGGATAGGCGCTGGAGAGCATGCGGGTCGCGAGCAGGGGCGCGGCCTCGGCGATGCGCGGGTGGGTCGTGGCGGGCAGGCGGGCGTACGTCGAGCGCCACATGTCCTCGTCGGCGTGCAGCGAGTCACTGGGCAGGGCCAGGGAGGCGGCGTCGAGGGCGGCGAAGGCCAGGGTCTGGTCGATGAAGGCGTGGTAGATGCGCACGGTGTCGGGCAGCGGGAACCCGGCCGTGCGCAGGACGTCCAGGACGGCCTCGTCGGCGGCCAGCTCATGAGCCCGGCCCGTGACCCGGTTCGTGGTCAGCAGGGCCGCCTGCGGATGGGCGAGGTACGCGGCGTGGATACGCAGCCCGAAGGACCGCAGGTCCGCCCGCCACTCCCCCGTGGGCCGCCAGCCCTGGAGGGCCTGGCCGATGAGCGCGTCGCCGATGGCGAGGGTCAGGTCGTCCATGCCCCGGAAGTAGCGGTAGAGCGTGCTCGGGTCGGCGTCCAGGGCGAGACCGAGCCGACGGGCGGTCAGTCCCGCGCTGCCGTGTTCGCGCAGCATGCGCAGCGCGGTCTCGACGATCAGTTCCTCGGACAGCACGGTGCCGCTCTTGGTGGGCCTGCGCCGGCGGCGTTTCTCCTCCGGCACCACGGGCTTGGGCACGGTGGACTCCCTCCCCGGGGACCGGCCCCGGTCCTTATGCCAACGCCATTGACCTTATGACAGAGGGCGGCGTTTCATCTCCCCAAGGGCGCGTCGCGTTCTTCGCACATAGGGAGTTTCTGTCATGCGTGTACTGCTCGTGGGTGCCGGTGGTGTGGGCGGGGCGATCACCCGGATCGCGGCCCGGAGGCCGTTCTTCGAGGCCCTGGTGGTGGCCGACTACGACCCGGCCCGGGCCGAGGCGGCGGTCGCGGCGCTGGAGGGCGATGCGCGGTTCACCGCCGAGCAGGTGGACGCCGGTGACGAGACGGCGGTGACCCGCCTGCTCGCCCGGCACCAGTGCGACGTCCTCCTCAACGCCACCGACCCGCGCTTCGTGATGCCGCTGTTCCGCGCCGCCCGCGCCGCGGGCGCCACCTATCTCGACATGGCGATGTCGCTGTCCCGCCCGCACGCCGAGCGGCCGTTCGAGGAGTGCGGGGTCAAGCTCGGCGACGAGCAGTTCGCGCAGGCCGCCGACTGGGAGAAGGAGGGGCTGCTGGCCCTCGTCGGCATGGGTGTGGAGCCGGGCCTGTCGGACGTCTTCGCCCGGTACGCCGCCGACGAACTCTTCGACGCGATAGAGGAGATCGGCATCCGCGACGGCGCGAACCTGACCGTCGACGGCTACGACTTCGCACCCTCTTTCAGCATCTGGACCACCATCGAGGAGTGCCTCAACCCGCCGGTCGTCTACGAGACGGGCACGGGCTGGTTCACCACCGAGCCCTTCAGCGAGCCCGAGGTCTTCGACTTCCCCGAGGGCATCGGCCCGGTCGAGTGCGTCAACGTGGAGCACGAGGAGGTGCTGCTCGTGCCGCGCTGGGTCGACGCCCGCCGGGTGACCTTCAAGTACGGTCTCGGCCGGGAGTTCGTCGAGAAGCTGAAGACGCTGCACCTGCTGGGTCTTGACCGCACCGACCCGGTGACCGTGCCCGGGCCGGACGGCCCGGTGGCGGTCTCGCCGCGGGACGTGGTCGCCGCGTGTCTGCCCGATCCGGCGACGCTCGGCGAGCGGATGCACGGCAAGACGTGCGCGGGCACCTGGGTGCGGGGCGTGAAGGACGGCGAGCCCCGCGAGGTGTACCTCTATCACGTGGTCGACAACCAGTGGTCCATGGCGGAGTACGGCTCCCAGGCCGTGGTGTGGCAGACGGCGGTCAACCCCGTGGTCGCGCTCGAACTCCTCGCGACGGGCGCCTGGTCCGGTGCGGGCGTCCTCGGCCCGGAGGCCTTCCCGGCACGGCCCTTCCTGGACCTGCTGACGGACTACGGCTCCCCCTGGGGCATGCGGGAGCAGTGAAGGGCTGTCCGGGAGTGCCCTGTTTCACGAGCCATCGACAGGTGACCCGAAGAGGAGTAAGCATCCGAGAGAGCACGTTTCTACTGCGACGCAGGTGACTTCGATGGACAACTGGCGAGACCACGCTGCCTGTCGGCACGAGGACCCCGAGCTCTTCTTCCCGATCGGCACCTCCGGCCCGGCTCTGCTGCAGACCGAACAGGCCAAGGCAGTGTGCCGACGGCGCTGCCCGGTGCAGGAGCAGTGTCTGCAATGGGCCCTGGACACGGGGCAGTCCATCGGTGTGTGGGGCGGGACGAGCGAGAACGAACGGCGTGCGCTCAAGCGCCGCACGGCCGCCCGCCGCCGCTCCGGCTGACACCGGCCACCACCCCTGGGGACTCAGCTGCGCCGCAGCGGTCCCCAGGGGTTTCCCTGCCGGGCGACCTCCGCCTTCGCCTCGTCGATGACCTTCGGGTCGATCCGGCACAGCGGGTGGACGTCGGTGACCAGCGGTTCGTTGTCGGGGCCGCGGGCGGCCTCCTTGCCGGCGAGCACCCAAGGGTGGACGCCCGGCCCCTTGTCGTGCGGGAGATGGGCGTAGTCGTGCAGGCGGCGGGCCACCCACACGCGGACCGGCCGGTCCTCCCACCACTCCTCGACCCCGAGCGGGCTGGCGGACAGCCCCGGCAGGGACACACCCGTCAGATCGTCGGTGCTGGACACCTTGAGGAGATCGATCTCCGGGCCGCGCGACCAGCGGACGTACAGGCCCCGGTGGTGTTCCACGAGCTCGGCGAGTTCGTCGAGTGTGCGCACGAGCCGCAGGTCGTCGGGGGCGCCCATGTCCCCACCTCCTTCCTCTACCTGGTCAGGCGGACGGAGTACCCGTCACGCACGAGCGGAACCGGTCGTCCGGCTCCGGCGGTGCGAACACCCGGCCGGGGTTAGGCTCGCGGCATTCCGGGGCGCCGAGGAGAGGAGCCGACCATGAGCGTGCGCGTGCGCCGTGTCTACGATCCCGCCGAGCCGGAGGACGGGGTGCGGGTCCTGGTCGACCGGCTGTGGCCGCGCGGGCTGGCGAAGGACGCGGCGCGGGTGGACCAGTGGCCTAAGGCGATCACCCCGTCGACGGAGCTGCGGCGCTGGTACCACGGAGGCGAGGGCTCGTACGAGGAGTTCGCCGAACGGTACGAGGCGGAGCTCACCGCCGACGAGGCCGCCGAGGCCCTCGACGGTGTGCGCGCACTGCTCCACAGCGGGGACGTCACGCTGCTGACCGCTTCGAAGACGCCGCAGGAGAGCCACGCGACGGTACTGGCCCGCCTCCTCCAGGCGTGAGACGGGCCGTCCGGCGAGGTCAGGCGGTCTGCTTGGCCGCCGCGCGGCCCGCCGCCCGCCCCGAGAAGAGGCAGCCGCCGAGGAAGGTGCCCTCCAGGGCGTTGTAGCCGTGGACACCGCCGCCGCCGAATCCGGCGACCTCACCGGCCGCGTACAGGCCCTCGACCGGCTTGCCGTCGGTTCCGAGGGCGCGGGAGTCGAGGTCGGTCTGGATACCGCCGAGGGTCTTGCGGGTGAGGATGTGCAGTTTGACGCCGATCAGCGGCCCGGCCGCCGGGTCGAGGAGGCGGTGCGGGGTGGCGACGCGGCCGAGGCGGTCACCGATGTAGCGGCGGGCGTTGCGGATGCCCTGCACCTGGGCGTCCTTGGCGTAGGGGTTGGCGATCTGCAGGTCGCGGGCCTCGATCTGGCGCTTGATGCCGGCCGCGTCGAGGAGCGGCTTGTCGGTGAGTCCGTTCATCTTCGCGACGAGCTGTTCGACGGTGGACGCGGTCACGAAGTCGGCGCCCTTGCGCAGGAACGCGTCGACCGGTCCGGGTGCGCCCTTGCCGAGGATGCGTTCCTTGAGGAACCCGGCGCGGTCCTTGGCGGTGATGTCGGGGTTCTGCTCGGAGCCCGACAGGGCGAACTCCTTTTCGATGATCTTCTGCGAGAGGATGAACCAGGAGTGGTCGTAGCCGGCGATGTCCTCGGTGGTGCGCAGGTGCTTCAGCGTGCCGAGGGTGTCGTAGCCCGGCAGGAAGGGCCCGGGCAGGCGGCGGCCGAGAGCGTCGAACCACATCGAGGACGGTCCGGGCAGGATGCGGATGCCGTGGCCGGGCCAGATCGGGTCCCAGTTCTGCAGGCCCTCCGTGTAGTGCCACATGCGGTCGCGGTTGACCAGCCGGACGCCCGCCTCGGCGCTGATGTCGAGCATCCGCCCGTCCACGTAGGCGGGGACGCCGGTGACCATCTCGCGCGGCGGGGTGCCGAGGCGTTCGGGCCAGTAGCGGCGGACGATGTCGTGGTTCGCTCCGATGCCGCCGCTGGTGACGATGACGGCCTGGGCGGTGAGTTCGAACTCGCCGACCGCGTCGCGGCTGGAGGCGACACCCCGGGGCGAGGGGTCCTCGGCCAGGACCGTGCCGCGCACGCCCCGGGCGGTGCCGCCCTCGACGACGAGCGCGTCGACGCGGTGACGGTGGTGGAAGGTGAGCAGGCCGTCGCGGGCGGCCTGCTTGGCGTACCGCACGAACGGTTCGACGACGCCCGTGCCCGTGCCCCAGGCGACGTGGAAGCGGGGCACCGAGTTGCCGTGCCCGTGTGCCGTGAGGTCGCCGCGCTCGGCCCAGCCGACGGTGGGCAGGAACGTGATGCCGTGCCCGTCGAGCCAGGACCGCTTCTCCCCCGCGGCGAACTCGACGTAGGCGCGGGCCCAGCGCACGGCCCAGGAGTCCTCGTCCTCCAGCCGGTCGAAGCCCGCGCTGCCCCGCCAGTCGCTCCAGGCGAGCTCGAAGGAGTCCTTGATGCCCAGGCGCCGCTGTTCGGGCGAGCCGACGAGGAACAGCCCGCCGAAGGACCAGAAGGCCTGGCCGCCGAGGTTGCCCGCGTTCTCCTGGTCGACGAGGGCGACCCGCCGGCCCCTGCTGGTCAGCTCGTGCGCCGCGACCAGACCGGCGAGACCCGCTCCGACGACGATGACATCGGCATCCATGGCGACCGTTCCCTTCTTCAGTTCTTTGTATGGGCGAGGGTGCCGCTGCCATCGGTCAGCAGGGCCGTGAGCAGTTGCTTCAACCAGGCGCGGGCCTGTTCCACGTCCCGGTCCAGCAGGAGTTGCGTGGTGACGCCGTCGTACGCGGCGACCACGGCACGGGCGGCGCCGTCGGTGTCGCCCAGGACGGCGGGCAGTGCGGTGTGCCCGCGGGCCCGGCCGAGCCGGTCGGCGATGGCCTGCCGCAGCCGCGCACGGTGTTCGAGCAGGCCCCGTGCGACCTCGGGGTCACGGGCGGCGTGCACGAGGAAGTCCGTCTTCACCAGGAGCCAGTCGCGGTCGAGGAGCAGCACGTCCGTGACCCGGTCCACGGCGGCCGGCACGTCGAAGTCGGGCCCGTCGAGGGCGAGGGCACCGGACACCTGCTCGGCGATCAGGTCGGCGCGCTGGCGGTAGAGGGCGAAGAACAGCTCGTCGAGGCTGGAGAAGTTGGAGTAGAAGGCGCCCCTGCTGTAGCCGGCGGCCTCGCAGACCTCCTCGATCGAGACGTGCCCGAAACCTTTGGCCGCGAACACGGAGAACGCCGCGTCGAGGAGGTTGGCGCGGGTGTGGACCCGGCGCCTCGTCATACGCCCGCCGCTTCCCTCCGCAGCCATGTTCGGCCCTCCTTTCGATACGTGACTGTATTGGATACATCAATGTATCGAAAGGCCGATCCCTCATGGAACACTTATTCGATTCGGAGGTACGCTGGCTGCATGCACCTCCAGGGTTCCCTCTTCGACCAGGCCGACGAGCTGCGCCTCGGCCCTCTGGACGGGATCAGCCGCACCCACCTCGGCTTCGGCGCCTGGCTCGACGTGCTGCCCGGGTGGCTCGACGGCTCGGACGTACTGTTCGAGCACCTGGCGGCCGAGGTTCCCTGGCGGGCGGAGCGCCGCAAGATGTACGACAACGTGGTCGACGTCCCCCGCCTGCTCGCCTTCTACGGCGTGGACGACCGGCTGCCCCACCCGGTGCTGACCGAGGCGCGGGAGGCACTCGGCACCCACTACGGCGAGGAGCTGGGGGAACCGTTCACCACGGCCGGGCTGTGCTACTACCGCGACGGCCGCGACAGTGTGGCCTGGCACGGTGACCGGATCGGGCGCGGTGCGCACGAGGACACGATGGTCGCGATCCTGTCGGTCGGAGCGCCCCGGGACCTGCTGCTGCGCCCCGTCGGGGGCGGCCGGGACACCGTCCGCCGTCCGCTGGGCCATGGCGACCTCGTCGTGATGGGCGGCTCCTGCCAGCGCACCTGGGAGCACGCGGTCCCCAAGAGCACGCGCGTGGCGGGCCCGCGCATCAGCATCCAGTTCCGCCCGCACGGCGTGCACTGACGCGCCGCCCCGAACCTCCCCGCCGCGGCGGCCCGTTCGGCCGGACCCGGCGATTCCGTCCGCCGCGGGGTCTGCTTTCCTTCTTCCGTCGGGAGCGGAGCGGACCACTCAACGCGGGGCGATCATGCGGGCAGGCGTACGGCACGTCGCGGACGGCACCTACCTGGTGCACGGCTCGAACACCAACTGGGTGATCCTCACCGAAGGGGACGCCGTCACGCTGGTCGACACGGGCTACCCGGGCGACCGGGAGCAACTCCTCGCCTCGCTCGCGGAGGTCGGCAGCGCCCCGGAGGCGGTCACGGCCGTCCTGGTCACGCACGCGCACAACGACCACCTCGGATCCGCCGAGTACCTGCGGGCCGTCCACGGCACGGCGGTCCACCTGCACGAGGCCGAAGTCCCGCACGCACGCCGGGAGTTCCTCCACCAGGTGTCCATCGGCACGGTGCTGAAGAACGGCTGGCGCCCGGGGGTGCTGCCGTGGGCGGTGCACGCCCTGCGCTCGGGCGGCACGGACCACGTCCCCGTCACGGCTCCGCAGGCCTTCCCGGCGGCGGGCGCCCTGGACCTGCCCGGGCGGCCGGTGCCGGTGCACACACCCGGCCACACCGACGGACACTGCGCCTTCCACCTGCCCGGCACCGGTGTGCTGATCTCCGGGGACGCCCTGGTCAGCGGGCACCCCACCGCGCGGGCCGAGGGGCCACAGCTGCTGCCGGACATGTTCCACCACGAGCGGCCGCGCGCCCTAGCCTCCCTGGACGTCCTGGCGGAGCTGGAGGGCGAGCTGCTGCTCCCCGGGCACGGACCGGCCCACCGCGGGCCGGTGCGGGACGCCGCTCTCCGGGCCCGGGAACGCGCCCTCTAATCTGATGTGACGATCGGCGGCGAGACAAGGACACCCGGCCCATGGCACTGCAGATCAGCGCGACCAACCCGGAGCACCCCGCGCTCCTGCTGGAACTGCCGTGGGACGTTCCCCTGGAGGAGTGGCCGGAGGAGTACCTGGTGCCACTGCCGCGCGGCATCTCCCGGCACGTGGTGCGCTACTCCCGGGCGGGCGACGAAGTGATCGCCGTCAAGGAGCTGGCCGAGCGCCCGGCGCTGCGCGAGTACGACATGCTGCGCGACCTGGACCGGCTCGGCATCCCGTCGGTGGACCCGCTGGCCGTGGTCACGGGCCGCACCGACGCGAGCGGGGCCCCGCTGGAGAGCGTCCTGATCACCCGGCACCTGGGCGGTTCGATGCCGTACCGCTCGATGTTCGAGACGACCATGCGGCCGGCCACCATGCACCGGCTGATGGACGCGCTCGCCGTGCTCCTGGTGCGACTGCACCTGGCCGGGTTCGCCTGGGGCGACTGCTCCCTGTCGAACACCCTCTTCCGGCGCGACGCGGGCGCCTACGCCGCCTACCTGGTCGACGCCGAGACCGGTGACCTGCATCCGCAGCTCAGCCAGGGGCAGCGTGAGTACGACCTCGACCTCGCCCGCGTGAACATCAGCGGGGAGCTGCTGGACCTGGAGGCGTCGGGGGCGCTGCACCCGTCCGTGGACCCGATCGAGTTCGGCATGGAGATCTGCGCCCGCTACCGCGGCCTGTGGGACGAACTGACCCGGGCCTCCGTCTACCCGGCCGGCAAGTACCACTACATAGAGCGCCGGATCCGCCGCCTGAACGACCTCGGGTTCGACGTCGCCGAGATGCAGATCGAGCACGCCTCGAACGGCGACACGGTCAGCTTCGTGCCCAAGGTCGTCGACGCCGGCCACCACCAGCGGCAGTTGCTGCGCCTGACCGGTCTCGACACGGAGGAGAACCAGGCCCGGCGGCTGCTGAACGACCTGGAGAGCTGGATGGCGACCCAGGACGACTACGCCCCCGGCGACCCCCTCGGAGCCCGCCCCGAAGTGCTGGCCCACCGCTGGGTGCGGGAGGTGTTCCGGCCGACCGTGCGGGCCGTGCCCGTCGAACTGCGCGGCGCGATGGACCCGGCGGAGATCTACCACCAGCTCCTGGAACACCGCTGGTACCTGTCCGAGCGGGCCCAGCACGACATCGGGCTCGACGCGGTGGTCGAGGACTACATCCGCACCATCCTGCCCAAGGCCCGCAAGACGCTGCAACCGACGGCGGAATGAGGGGCCGGTGCCCTCACCCGTGGGGCACCACCGCCACCGGGCAGTCCGCGTGGTGCAGCATCCCGTGGGCCACCGAGCCGATACGTGCCCCGACGGCGGTGCGGTGCGCCCGGCGGCCGACGACCATCAGCTGGGCCGTCCCGGCCACCGACAGCAGCACCTGGCTCGCGCTGCCCATCTCCACGTGCTCCTCGACCGGCACGTCGGGGAAGCGTTCCCGCCAGGGCCGGACGGCGGCGGCCAGACTCTTCTTCTCGTACGGCTCCAGCCCGCCGGCCTCGTCGAGGAGCTTCAGCGAGCCCGGGCTGTAGGCGAAGACGGGCGGCAGGTTCCAGGCCCGGACGACCCGGACGGTCGCCCCGCGCGCGGCGGCCGTCTCGAAGGCGAAGCGCAACGCCTCGGCGCTGTCCTGCGGGTCGCCCTGCTGGCCGACGACGACCTCGCGCCCGGCGGCCTCGGACGAGGGCTGGTCGCCTGCCCGGACGAGCACCACGGGCCGGGTGGCCGCGGCGATCACCTGCTGGCCGACCGAGCCGAGCAGGAATCCGACGATGCGGCCGTGCCCGCGCGAGCCGAGCACCAGCGTCTCGGCGTCGGCCGCGGCGGCCACCAGGGTGTCGGCCACCGGGCCCTCGATGACATCGGTGGTCACCGTGAGGTCCGGATGCCGTTCGGTGACGGTCCCGACGGCCTCGCTCACCGCGCTGTGCACCCACTCGCCCTGGCTGTCCGCGTCCCCCTCGATCCCCGCTTCCAGCGCCTCCTGCGGCTGGAACCGCCAGGCGTGCACCACGCGCAGCGGCCGGTCGCGCCGTACCGCCTCCCGCGCCGCCCAGGCGAGGGCCGCGAGGCTCTCCTGCGATCCGTCGACCCCTGCGGTGATCGGGCGTGTCATCCCGCTGCCTCCCTAGTAACGATCACTACCTGCCCCCAGTCTTCACTACGCCCCCCGCTGCCGATCTCCGTATCGGAGCGCTGCGCAACGATCGAACATACGATGGGCTCAGGTCGGCGCGGTGCTCCGGGGCGCCGCGCCGTGAGTCGACCGCCCGGTGTGGGGGACGTATGGCACAGGCCGCCGATTCGGCGCGGACCGTCATCATGACCGTGGACGACGACCCGGGTGTCTCCCGGGCCGTGGCCCGTGACCTGAGGCGGCGGTACGGCGCGTCGTACCGGATCGTGCGGGCGGAGTCCGGCGAGTCCGCGCTGGACGCGCTGCGGGAGCTGAAGCTGCGCGGCGACCTCGTGGCGGTGATCCTGGCCGACTACCGGATGCCGCAGATGAACGGCATCGAGTTCCTCGAACAGGCCCTGGACGTCTACCCCGGCGCGCGGCGCGTGCTGCTGACCGCGTACGCGGACACGAACGCCGCCATCGACGCGATCAACGTCGTCGACCTCGACCACTACCTGCTGAAGCCGTGGGACCCGCCCGAGGAGAAGCTGTACCCGGTCCTCGACGATCTGCTCCAGGCGTGGCGGTCCAGCGACTTCCGGCCCGTACCGAGCACCAAGGTCGTGGGGCACCGCTGGTCGTCGCGCTCGTCGGACGTACGGGAGTTCCTGGCCCGCAACCAGGTGCCGTACCGCTGGTACTCCGCCGACGAGCCGGAGGGGCGGCGGCTGCTTTCGGCGGCCGGCGAGGACGGGATGCGGCTGCCGGTGGTGATCACACCGGACGGGACACCGCTGGTCGAGCCGGAGGCCGTCGACCTCGCCGCCCGGGTCGGGCTCGCGACCATGCCGACGGCCGACTTCTACGACCTGGTCGTCATCGGCGGCGGCCCGGCCGGACTCGGCGCGGCGGTGTACGGCGCCTCCGAGGGGCTGCGGACCGTCCTGGTGGAACGGTCGGCGACCGGCGGGCAGGCCGGGCAGAGCTCCCGCATCGAGAACTACCTGGGCTTCCCCGACGGCGTGTCGGGAGCACAGCTCACCGACCGGGCGCGGCGGCAGGCGGCGAAGTTCGGCGCCGAGATCCTCACCGCGCGCGAGGTGACGGCCCTGGAGGTCAACGGCGCCGCCCGCATCGTGCGGTTCTCCGACGGCTCGGCGGTCGCCGCGCACAGCGTGATCCTGGCGACCGGCGTGTCCTACCGGCAGCTGGCGGCGCCCGGCTGCGAGGACCTGACCGGCTGCGGGGTCTACTACGGGTCCGCCCTGACGGAGGCCCCCGCCTGCCAGGGACAGGACGTGTACATCGTGGGCGGCGCCAACTCGGCCGGGCAGGCGGCGATGTACCTGTCCCGGGGCGCCAAGTCGGTGACGCTGCTGGTGCGCGGCGAGTCGCTGGCGGCGTCGATGTCGCACTACCTGATCCAGCAGATCGAGGAGTCGCCCAACATCCGGGTGCGCGCCCGCACGGTCGTCGAGGAGGCGCACGGCGACGGCCGGCTGGAGCGGCTGACCCTGCGGGACGTGGACAGCGGGCAGACCGAACAGGTCGACGCCCAGTGGGTGTTCGTGTTCATCGGCGCGGCCCCGCTGACCGGCTGGCTGGACGGCACGGTGCTGCGGGACGAGCGCGGGTTCATCCTCGCCGGGCCCGATCTGACCGCCGACGGCCGTCCGCCCGAGGGCTGGGAGCTGGACCGGCCGCCGTACCACCTGGAGACCAATGTGCCCGGCGTGTTCGTGGCGGGCGACGCCCGCTCCGAGTCCGCGAAGCGGGTCGCGTCCGCCGTCGGAGAGGGAGCCATGGCCGTGATGCTCGTCCACCGGTACCTGGAGCAGTCGTGAGCACGGGGCCGGGGCCGTGCACCCCGCAGGAGATCGGGGCGCTGTTCCTGTTCGAGAAGCTCACGCCCGAGCAGCTCGGCCGGCTGTGCGCGGAGGGGCGCGTGGAGCGGTTCGAGCCCGGACCCGTGTACACCGAGGGCGAACCCGCCACCTGCTTCTACGTGATGCTCGAAGGCACGGTGGTGCTCTACCGCCGGGTCGGCGGGGACGACGTCGAGGTGACCCGCACCTCCCAGCGCGGGGTGTACGCGGGGTCGATGCAGGCGTACCTGGGCGACCGGGTGCGGCAGGTCTACAACAACTCCATGCGCGTCACGGAGCCGACGCGGTTCTTCGTGCTGCCCGCCGATACGTTCGCGGGGATCATGCAGGAGTGGTTCCCGATGGCGGTGCACCTGCTGGAGGGGCTGTTCTTCGGTTCGAAGAGCACGCAGCGGGCCATCGGCCAGCGTGAACGGCTGCTGGCGCTGGGCTCGTTGTCCGCCGGCCTCACGCACGAGCTGAACAACCCGGCCGCGGCGGCCGTGCGGGCGACGGCGACCCTGCGGGAACGGGTCGGCAAGATGCGCCACAAGCTGGCGGTCATCGCGCAGGGGTCGTACTCGCCGGAGGTCATGGCCAACCTGATCGACATCCAGGAGCGCACGGCAGAACGGGTGGCGAAGGCGCCGGCGCTGAGTCCCCTGGAGGCCTCCGACCGGGAGGACGCCGTGACCGACTGGCTGGACGACCAGGGGATCCCGGAGGGCTGGCGGATCGCGCCCACCTTCGTGCAGGCCGGTCTCGACGTGGACTGGCTGGACCAGGTCAGGGCGGCGGTGGACGAGGACATCCTGCCCAGCGCGATCGGGTGGCTCAACTACACCGTGGAGACCGAGCTGCTGATGGACGAGATCAACGACTCGACCGCCCGCATCTCGCACCTCGTGGACGCGGCGAAGCAGTACTCGCAGCTCGACCGGGCGCCCTTCCGCCACGCCGACGTGCACGAACTCCTCGACTCCACCCTGCTGATGCTGTCGGGCAAGATCGGCAAGCGGATCAAGGTCGTCAAGGACTACGACCGTTCGCTGCCGGAGATCCCCGCGTATCCGGCCGAACTCAACCAGGTGTGGACGAACCTCATCGACAACGCGGTCGCGGCGGTGAACAGTGCGGGCGGGGAGGGGACGTTGACGGTGCGGACGGCGTCGGACCACGACCGGCTGCTGGTGGAGTTCCGTGACACCGGCGTCGGGATCCCGGCGGAGGACCGGGGGCGGATCTTCGACCCCTTCTTCACCACCAAGCCGGTGGGTGAGGGGACCGGGCTCGGGCTCGACATCTCCTGGCGGATCGTGGTCAACAAGCACCATGGGAGCATCCAGGTGGAGTCGGAGCCGGGCGACACGCGTTTCCAGGTACTGCTTCCGCTGACAGCGGTCGAGGAGGAGTCGGCATGAGTGCGGAGAACGGAATCGACCCGGGCGCCGCGCCGAGCGGCAGCGGCTGCGCGGAGTGCGACGCGGCGGGCGGGTGGTGGTTCCATCTGCGGCGGTGCGCGCAGTGCGGCCACGTGGGGTGCTGTGACAGCTCGCCGGCGAAGCACGCGACGGGGCATTTCCGGGAGACCGGGCATCCGTTCGTGCAGAGCTTCGAGCCGGGCGAGGACTGGTACTGGAACTACGAGACGAACGAGTTGTACGACGGCGGGCCCGAGCTGGCCGAGCCGGTGAGTCATCCGGCCGACCAGCCCGCACCGGGGCCGGCGGGGCGGGTGCCCGGCGGCTGGGCGAAGATTCTGCGCTCCTAGTCGTCGTCGGACAGCATGCACGCGGCGGGGCCGCACCTTGTCGACGTCCCCGCGCCCCTGAAACGAAAGTTGGTTCTGTGCAGCAGGCGTCATCGGTCACGCCCGTCGTCGGACGGGATGCCGAACTCACGCGGCTCTCCGGTGTACTGGAGCGTGCGCGAGGTGGTGAGGCGAGGGCCGTGCTGATCGCCGGGGACGCCGGAGTCGGCAAGACCCGGGTGCTCGACGAGGTCGGGGGGCAGGCTGCCGCGACGGGCATGACCGTGGTCACCGGGCACTGTGTGGATCTCGGTGACGTCGGGCTGCCGTATCTGCCGTTCACCGAGATCCTGGGGGCGCTGGCCGCCGACGAGCGGTTCTCGGGTGCCCTGGCCGCGTATCCCGTGGTCGAGCGGCTGCTGGGCGCCGGATCCGCTGCCGTGCGGGACGTGGACGGGCGGTTGCGGCTGTTCGAGGGGATGGCGGGCCTGCTGGCCGATGTGGCGGAGGTCGCGCCGCTGCTGCTCGTGCTGGAGGACCTGCACTGGGCCGACCAGTCCTCGCGGGACCTGCTGCGGTTCCTGCTCGGCCGGGGCGTGCTCCGGCACCGGCTCGCGGTGTTCGCCTCGTACCGGACCGACGACCTGCATCGCAGGCATCCGCTGCGGCCCCTGCTGGCGGAGCTGATACGGCTGCCCGTCGTCGAGCGGCTGGAGTTGCGGCCACTGGCCGACCCCGATGTGGACCGGCTGGTGCGCGCCCTGGAGCCGAGGCCGCTGCCGGAGGCGACGGTGCGGCGGATCGTGGAGCGGGCCGAGGGGAACGCGTTCTACGCGGAGGAGCTGCTGGCCGCCACCGACACGGAGTCCGGTGGGGTGCCCAGCGGGCTCGCCGATGTGCTGCTGATCCGTTTCGAGCAGTTGTCCGAGACGGCGCAGCAGGTCCTGCGGACCGCCGCCGTCGCCGGGCGCCGGGTGGATCACGATCTGCTGCGGGAGGCGGCCGGGCTGCCGGAGACGGAGCTGGAGTCGGCGCTGCGGGCGGCGGTGGGGCGGCAACTGCTCGTCGCCGGGGACGACGACACGTACTCCTTCCGGCACGCACTCGCCCGCGAAGCCGTCTACGCCGATCTGCTGCCCGGGGAGCGGGCGAGGTTGCACGGCGCGTTCGCGCGGCTGCTCACCGGGCGCGGGAACCGGGCCGAGAGTGCCGCCGAGCGCGCCCACCACTACCGGGAGAGCCACGACCTGGCCGAGGCACTGGCCGCTTCGCTGGAGGCCGCCGACCACGCCCAGCAGGTCGGCGCGCCGGCCGAGGAACAGCGGCATCTGGAAACGGCCCTCGATCTGTGGCCGGCCGTCGGAGCCGAGGCCCGTCCGCCGGGCGCGGGTGTCGACCGGGTGACGCTGACCCTGCGGGCCTCCGCTGCGGCCGCGCACGCCGGGGAGCTGCACCGCGCGGTCGCCCTCACCCGGTCCGCGCTGGCGGAGCTCGGCCAGGACACCGACTCCGAACTCGCCGCCCGGGTGCGCTACACGCTCGCCGGTGACCTGTTGCGGGTGGACAGCCTGACGGCGGCGTTCGCCTACAGCAGCGAGGCCCTGGCGATGATCCCGGAGGACCCTCCGTCGCACACGTGGGTGTGGGCGGCGGCCACCCATGTCCTGGCCGCACGGCACGTCGGGGAGAACGAGACCGCGCTGAGGGTCGCCCGCCGGGCCCTGGGAGTGGCGGAGCGGCTGCGGGTGACCGACGCCCAGGCGGACCTGCTGATCTCGCTGGCCGTTTTCGACGGAGAGGGGCGGCGCGGTCCGGAGGGCCGGCAGCGGCTGCTCAAGGCCCGTGAACTCGCCCGGAGTTCGGGCAACGCGCCCGTCGAGCTGCGTGCCCTGTTCAACCTGGCCATGGGCTGCTACGAGTCCGGTGCCCTGGCGGAGTGCGTGCCCTTTCTGACGGAGGGCCTGGACCGGGCCCGGCGCGCCGGGCTGCTGTCGTCGCCGTATCCGCTGGAGATGCGCTACCTGCGGCTGCTGGTGCTCAGCGTGCTGGGCCGCTGGGACGAGTGTGTGCGGGCGGCGGCGGCCGACGCCGAGGTGCTGCCGGCCGCCGGCGGGTACACGATGGGCCCCGCGCTGTTCGTGGCCCTCGCCCGGGGTGACGTCGCGGCGGCCGACCGGGCGCGTGCCCTGCTGGAGGGGCCGTTCGACTGGATGGCCGCCCTCGTGGCGGGCATCGTGCTCACCGAAGCCGCGGCGCTGCGGGGGGATCCGGAGGAAGCGGTGCGGTGGATGCGGTCCACGGTCACGGCGCTCACCGACGAGACGGGCGCCCGTCCCGATGTGACGGTCCGGCTCGCCGCCCTGGCGCTGGCGGCGGTGGCCGACGCGGCCGCCGGGCTGCGGCTGACCGGGGACGAGGCCGGGGTACGCCGCTGGACGGACACCGCGTCGGAACTGGTGGAACTGGCGCGGGCCACGGCCGGCCGGGGCGAGAACGGCGCAGCCCAGGGCCCCGAGGGGCAGGCCTGGCTGGCGCGGGCCGAGGCGGAGTGGGCCCGGGCCCGCTCCGGGCCGGACGTGGCGGCCTGGGCGGCTGCGGTGACCGCGTTCGGCTACGGCGACGTCTACGAGCGGGCGCGGTGCCGGCTGCGCCACGCCGAGGCCCTGGTGGCGGCCGGGCAGCGGGAGGAGGCCGCGGCGGAGGCCCGGGCGGTCCGGGAGACGGCGGACCTCCTGGGCGCCGCGCCCCTGCGGGACCGGGTGGACACCCTGATCCGTCGCGGCCGGCTGTCGGACAGGCCCGGCGGCGACGACGGGGCGGCCGTGCTCACCGCACGCGAACAGGACGTGCTGCGGCTGCTCGCGCTGGGCCGCAGCAACCGTCAGATCGGCGAGGAACTGTTCATCAGCGGCAAGACGGCGAGCGTCCATGTCTCCAACATCCTTGCCAAGCTGGGCGCGTCGAGCCGCGGCGAGGCCGTGGCGGTCGCCTACCGCGAGGGCCTGATCGCCCCGGAGCCGTCGGCGTCCGGCTGACCGGCCGGCCTGTGCCGTGGCAGGGCGCGCGGGGTCAGCCGCCCCGGCAGTCGAGGCTCCCGGGATCGACGGCGTCGGCCATGGCCTTCATCCCCTCGTCGTTGGGGTGCAGGTGGTCGCCGCCGTCGAAGGCGGGCCGCATCCGTTCGGGGTCGGAGGGGCTGCGCAGGACGCGGTCGAAGTCGGCGACCGCGTCGAACTCGCCGCTGTCGCGGATGAAGGCGTTGACCTGCCGTCGCACCGTTTCCCCGGCGGGGTCCCACTCCTGCCAGCCCTTGTAGGGGGCGATCGTGGCGCCGACGACGCACTTCCCGGCCGCGTGCGCCCGGTCGATCAGCTCGCGGTACCCGGCGATCAGCCCGGCACCCGTGGGACCGGGTTCGGCCTTGATGTCGTTGACGCCCTGGAACAGGAACACCGTGCGTACGCCCGGCAGGGAGAGCACGTCCCGCTCCATGCGGTTCAGCGCGCTCTGCCCGGGGCCGTCGAGGAGGACCTTGTTACCGGCGATGCCCGCGTTGGCCACGCCTTCGATCGTGGTGCCGGATGCGGCCAGGCGGCGGGCCAGGTAGTCGGGCCAGCGGCGGTTCAGACCGGTCGTGGACTGCCAGCCGTCGGTGATGGAGTCGCCGAGGGCGGCCACGGCGCCGGTCCCCTTGCGGGGCCGTACCGTGACGGCGTCGAGGTAGAACCAGGAGCCGGTCCGCCGCTTCCAGTGGGCCGCGTCCTCCTCTGCGGTGTGGTCGCCGTGCGTGGTGTACGACGTCTGCATCGCCAGCCAGTGCCCGGTGAGCGCGCCGCCCGCCCGGGGCACGTGCAGGCTGACCGCGAGGGTGCGCCCGGCGGGGACGTGGCCGGGCAGCGGGTCGCTGTAGACGATGCCCCCGGCGGGGACCGTCACGGAGCGGGCGCCGCCGAAGGTCAGGCGCTTGTTGCTGCCGGGGACGAGCGCGGCGCCGCGGCGTTGCAGTCCCGCGTGGACGTTGCCGAACGTCACCGGCTTGTCGCCGAAGGCGTTGGACAGCCGCACCCTGAGGTCGCTGCCGCCGACGCTGGTGTGCACCATCAGCCGGTAGCCACGGTCGTCCGCCGCCTCGCCGACGTGGCCCGCGGAAGAGGCCCAGGTGACCACGTCGCGCCCGGCCGCCGCCGGAGCACCGGGCGGCGGGCTCGGCCGGCTCCCCGGCGGTACCGTGCCCGTCCCGCAGCCCAGCGCGACACAGATGGAGAGGGCGGCCAGGGCTGCACGACAGCGGGGGCGTGCGGTGCGGGGCATCGTCGGCGCTCCTTCGGCCGGTCGGTCGGATGCGGGCGGGGTGTCGCGGGACGAGGTTCCCGGCGTGCGAGGTTCCTGCTGGTCGTCCCGGCGTACGACACGGTAGTCGTGCGGCCGCCGGCCCTGTGCGGGGTGGCCCGGCGGGCGTGCCGCGCCGCTGAGCCGGCCGGGTCGCCGCCCTTCACGACGCGTCCGGCGTCGGCCGGGGCGACCGCGACGGGGAGGCCCGGGCGGGAACCCCCGTGCTCCGACGGCCGTTGACCGGGCAACCGGTCCGCACGGGGAGGGCAGGGCGGCGCGATGAACGAGTGGGTTCCCGGGGGAAATCTGATCCTCCCCCAAGGTCCGGTGAGCATCCGGGTGCCCGGTCCGTTCGACGTGTCCGCGCTCGTGACGGACGACGGCGGAAAGGTCCGGGGCGACGGCGACTTCGTCTTCTACAACCAGCCGTCGGCTCCGGGGGCCGTCCTGCGGGGCGACACGCTCACCCTGGACCCGCCGGCGCTGCGCACCGGCGCGACCCGGGTCACCGTCGTCGTCACCCCCTCGGACCCCGCGACCGCGCTCGGCGGCCTGCCCTCCCCCACGCTCCATGTCGCCGACGCGAACGGCGGCCCGCTCGCCCGCTTCACCCCGCCGCCCCCTGGACGGGAGACGGTCCTCCTGCTCGCGGAGCTCTACCGGCGCGGCGGCCGCTGGAAGCTGCGTGCCCTGGGCCAGGGGTACGCCGACGGACTGGCGGGCCTGGCAAGGGACTTCGGCGTCGACGTCGTCGACGACACACCCCCCGAAGCCGCAGCCCCCGACGCCTCCGCCTCCGACCCCGAGGGGTTCCTGCCCTTGGTCAACTCCGCGCGGACCGCGGCCGGCTCCCCGTCCCTCCGTCTGGACGCCCGCCTGGTGTCGGCGGCCCGGGAGCACGCCGCCGCCATGGCCGCCGCCGGGCGGCTCGGTGTGGAGACGCGCGACGGCGTCTCCGTCTACCAGCGTGTCGTCGGCTCCGGGTTCACGTACCTCACCATCGGCGAGCATCTGGTCTCCGGGCCGCGCACGGCCGCCGAGTTCGTCGCGTACTGCGTGCGCACGGACGGGGCCCGGCGCACCCTGCACGACCCGGCGTTCACCCACGCAGGACTCGCCCACGTGCACGACGGCCCGTCCGGTGACACCTTCTGGACAGCGGTGTGGGCCAGGCCGTTCACGCCGGACGGACTGGTGGGCACGGCGGCGGCCGTCGTCGACCTCACCAACCGGGAGCGCACCCGGGCGGGGCTCCCGCCCCTGGCCGCCGATCCGTCGCTCACCACGGCGGCCCAGGCGCACAGCGCGGACATGGTGGCCCGCGCCTTCTACGCCCACACCGCCCCCGACGGTTCCCGGCCCTGGGACCGGGCGGCCGCGGCCGGTTCGACCCGGCGGACCATCGGGGAGAACATCGCCTGCGGCCAGCGTTCCCCCGCCGACGTCGTGGAGGGCTGGATGAACAGCCCCGGCCATCGGGCCAACATCCTCAACCCGGGCTTCACCCACCTCGGGATCGGCTTCGCCGGGGGCGGCCGGGCGGGCACCTACTGGACGCAGCTCTTCGGGGGGTGACGCCGACGACCGCCCGGCGGGTCCCGCCATCGCGCGATCTTGGCGGAGGGAGACGCTCCGGGCGAGGATGCCGGTATGAAGGGTGACCTCTTTTCCAGTGAGCACATGGTGCAGCCGGCTGTGGCGCCGGGTATGACGATCGAGAACCCCAAGTGCGTCCGTTACACGGTGAACGGCGAGATGCTCGCCCGGCAGGGCGCGATGATCTCCTACCGCGGCAACCTCCAGTTCGAGCGCAAGGGCCAGGGCGTGGGCGGCATGCTCAAGCGCGCGGTCACGGGTGAGGGGCTGCCGCTGATGGCGGTGCGCGGGCAGGGCGAGGCCTGGTTCGCGCACGAGGCGCAGAACTGTTTCATCGTCGACGTCGAGCCCGGTGACGAGTTCACCGTCAACGGCCGCAACGTCCTGTGTTTCGACGCCACGTTGTCGTACCGCATCGCGACCGTGAAGGGCGCCGGTATCACCGGCGGTGGCCTGTTCAACAGCGTCTTCTCGGGGTACGGCAAGCTGGGCCTGGTGTGCGAGGGCAATCCGCTCGTCATCCCCGTCTCGCCGCAGTACCCGGTGTACGTCGACACGGACGCGATCGTCGGCTGGACCGCGGGCCTGCAGACCTCCCTGCACCGCTCCCAGTCCATCGGCTCCATGCTGCGCGGCGGCTCCGGAGAGGCGGTGCAACTGCTGCTCCAGGGCGAGGGCTACGTGGTCGTCCGGCCGAGCGAGGCGACCCCGCAGAAGGCCGGCCAGCACTGAAGACCCGTCGGGTGATCTGCACCTCAGAGGCAACCCGGTCCGTGCCGCCGACGTCTTGACCGGCAACAGGTGATGCCCTGGCCCTCGTGGCCGGGGCAGCTTTCCACCCCTCTATACGCATCATGTATACGCACTGTGTATACATGATGCGTATAACGGACCGAAAGGCATCGATGTACGGCAAGGCATTCGCCCCGGAGTACCAGGGCGCGCTCACCACCCTGTCCGTCAACTCCTCACTGACCGACGTCCTGGCCGCCGGGACCGAGCAGTTGAGGGCGGCCGAGCGAGCCGGGCAGCCCGCGGAGGCGGCGCGTTCCGGGCTGGCGGTGGCCGAGGCGCACCGCCGGCTGGGCCGGGTCGAGGACGCGGACCGGGCCTGGAAGGCGAGCTACCGCGCGGCCCGGCAGGCCGGGGACGTCGGGGCGATGGCCTGGGCGCTGTGGAGCGGCGGCACACTGGCCCGCCAGCGCGGCGCGCTCCCGCTGGCCCGCAGACTGCTCCGGCTGGCGGCCGATCTGGGCGAACAGGGCGGAGACGTCGTCGTCCGCGGCTACTCCCTGGCCGGCCTGGCCGAGACCGGCCGCATCCAGGGTGACTACGAGGCCGTCGGCCGGCTGCACGAGCAGTTGCTCGCCGAGGCCCGCCGGCGCGGGGAGGCGCGGCACACGGTGTGGGCGCTGGAGGGCATCGCGCAGATGCACCGCAACACCGGGCGGTACGACTCGGCGTACGCGCTGTTCGAGGAGGCCGCCGGGATCGCCGCCCGTGCCGACGACAGGCGCGGCCACGCCTGGGCGCTGCGCGGGCTGGCCGATGTGGTGTCGGTGCGCGACGGCGACACCGAGCGGGCGCTGGCACTGCTGAGCGAGGCGGAGACGACGTGCCGTGCGATGCGGCTGTCCAGTGCGCTGGCCTACAACCACAAGATGCGTGGCAACGTCCTGTACCGGGCGGGGCGTTACGCGCAGGCGCGTGAGCTGTACGAGCAGGCGCTCGAAGAGTTCCGGGAGATGCGCGAGCCGCGCGGGGAGGCGTTGTCGCGGCTGGGGCTCGCCAAGTCCCTGGCCCGCCTGGGCCGTGCCCCTGACGAGACGGCGGCCGAACTGGCCGATCTCGCCGGTCTGCTGGAGCGCATCGGTCTGCAGCACGCCCGCCGGATGGTGGCCCGGGCCCACGAGGAACTCGGCATACCGGCGGCCGGGCGGGCGACGGAGGCGGCGCGGTGACGGCGCTGCCGACGACGGTGAGGGCGGCGACGGTGACGGCGGCGACGGCAACCGGCTCCGGCCGGAGTGTCCCGGCCGCTCGGGCAGCACGACCGGGCGAGCCGTGTGATCTCGGGATCGGCGCCGGTGACGTCCCGCGGGTCCTGCGGCGGTGCCGCGCCCTGGTCCGGCCGGCCCTGGAGGAAGCGGTCGGGCGACTGCATCCCTGGGTCGGTGAGATGGCCGCGTACTCCTTCGGCTGGTGCGAGGCCGGCGGCGCGCCGGCCGTCGCCTCCGGCGGCAAGGGCGTACGGCAGGCGCTCGCTGTGCTGGGCGCCGAGGCGGCGGGCGCTCCGGAGCGGTCCGGGGTGGCGGCGGCCGTTGCGGTGGAACTGGTGCACACCTTCTCCCTGCTGCACGACGACATCATGGATGGCGACGCTCAACGGCGGGGCCGCCCGACGGTGTGGAAGGCCTACGGCACGGGGCCCGCGGTACTCGCGGGCGATGCCCTGTTCGCCCTGGCCGTCGAGACCCTCGCCGCGCGGCCGCGGGGCGGGGAGGCCGTTCGGACACTGTCCGTGGCGCTGGGTGACCTGGTGCGCGGGCAGGCGGACGACCTCCTGTTCGCCGATCGCCCGTGGACAGGGCCGGAGCGGGTGAGGCCGGACGAGTACCGGGCGATGTCCGAGCGCAAGACGGGCGCGCTGCTGGGCTGCGCGGCAGCACTGGGTGCCGTGCTCGGGGGTGCCGGCCCCGCGACGGCCGGCGCGCTCGACCGGGCGGGCCGGCATCTCGGGGTCGCATTCCAGATCGTCGACGACGTGCTGGGCATCTGGGGTGATCCCCGGGTCACCGGCAAGCCGGTCCACGGTGATCTGCGCGAGCGGAAGAAGACGTTCCCGGTGCTGGTGGCGCTCGGCTCCCCGCTGGGCGGCCGCGTCGCAGCACTCCTGGAAACGGGGGACGCGCCGGATGAGGCCGCGGCGTTGATCGAGGAGGCGGGCGGCCGTTCGGCGGCGATGAGGGAGGCCCGGCGGCATCTCACCGCCGTCGAGACATCGCTGGCCGGGGCACCGTTGGCCACGGGAGCAGCCGACGACCTGCGGTCGCTGCTCACCTACCTCGTACGGCGCGACACCTGAACCGACGGGAACGGCCCGCCCTCCGGCCGAGCAGGGACGTCCCAACCGGTCGACAGGCGCCGGACAAGCGCCAGGCACACCACCTGAGCCGATGCGGAACGCTTCGCACACGGCCACGGTGATCTGCGCGAGACCCACCCCGACCGGCCGGCCCTCCGCCGAGCAGGAACGCCCCAGCCGGTCGACAGGCGCGGGACAAGCGCCAGGCACACCACCTGAGCCGATGCGGAACGCCCCGCGATGACGGGCAAGGACGACCCCGTACCGGCCCGGCACCCCGGGCCGGGCGGGCAGTCGGCTCAGCCGGGCGCTCCGCCGCTCGCATCGCTTTGACCTCGCCCCCTCCCCCGCGTCAGGGTTCGACACGGCGCGTTCCGCGACCCCGCGCCGGAAGGATGGCTGCCATGATCGGCATTTCGGAGATCGAGGCCGTGGCCGGGCGGATCGCCGGGCACGTCGTACGTACCCCGACGGTGGACAGCCCGGGACTGTCGGAGCTGCTCGGCGCGCCGGTCACCGCCAAGCTCGAACTGCTGCAGCGCACCGGCTCGTTCAAAGCGCGCGGGGCGGTGGCGAAGCTGCTGTCGCTGGGTGCGGCCGAGCGGGCCGCCGGGGTGGTGGCGGTCAGCGGCGGCAACCACGGGATCGCCCTGGCGGTCATGGCCGCGGCCCTCGATGTGAAGGCGACGGTGGTGATGCCGCGTTCGGCACCCGCCCGTGCCGTCGAGATCGCGGAGGCGGCCGGCGCGTCGGTGCGGCTGACCGACGACATGGACGGCGCGTTCGCGCTCATGACGCGGCTCCAGCAGGAGGGTCTCACCCTGGTCCACCCCTTCGACGACCCGGTGGTGATCGCCGGGCAGGGCACGGTGGGGCTGGAGTTCGCCGCCGACGCCGGTGAGCTCACCGACGTCCTCGTGAGCATCGGGGGCGGCGGTCTGATCGCCGGCGTCGCCGCCGCGCTGCGGGCCCTGCGGCCCGGGGTTCGGGTGTGGGGCGTGGAGACCGAGGGCGCGCAGGCCATGTCCGAGGCGCTGGCGGCGGGCGGCCCGCTGCCGGTCGCCCTGTCGTCGATCGTTTCCACCCTCAGCGCCCCGTCCGTGTCGCAGCTGACGTACGACCACGTCTCGGCCTTGGTCACCGAGGTTCTCGTGGTTCCGGACCGGGAGGCCGTGCAGGGCTCCCTCGACCTGGCCGACCACGCCAAGGTGTGGGTCGAGCCGGCGGCGGGCTGCCTGCTTCCCGCCGCCCGGCAGGTCCTGGAGCGGGTCGGCGACGGTGCCCGGCTCGGCCTGGTGGTGTGCGGGGGCAATGTGACGACGGGCGACCTGTTCGCCTGGTCGCGCCGCTTCGGTCTGCGCTGACGATCCGGCCACTGCCGGGGAATCCGTCACGGAATTCTTCGGAGGGCTTTGAGTTCAGACGTTGTACACGTTCGCATTTACCGCCGGTACCACCAGGCCGGGCCGTATTTTGCCAATGAGCGGCCGGTTACGGGTGCATTCCTCGCGCCCCGTGGCGGCCCCGGCGGCCGAGGTGAACCGCACCCGAGCCCTCGAAAGACCGTTCTTTCTCGCACACTTGATCCCATCTCTTGAACGAAAGACAAGAATGAACACGGAGTTGCGATCCACTTGAACGCGCACGGGCTCACTCCCCGTACCTCTGGAAAAGGTGAGAGCCAGGTTTCCAGCGAGGGATGGCCATGGGCAGGGCGCACGTCTCCACACACCAGTTGGTCGCCGGCCGGTACCGGCTGCTCGAGATCATCCAGCGGGAGACCAACCGCATCTGCTGGTACGCCGAGGACACCGGGACCGGCGACGTCTCCCGCCCGTGCCTCGTGACCCAGATCGGGCTTCCGCAGGACCCGCACGGGGCCGAGCGCCGGGCCGCCGCCCGCCTGCTGCGCACGACCGAGAACATGGCGCTGCTGTGCCCCGGCCGCATCGCCACGGTCGTCGACGCCGTGGAGGAGGCCGGCGCCCTGTGGATCGTCAACGAATGGATCGACGGCACCCCGCTCGGTGAACTCCTGTCGGAGCAGGGCACGTTCAACTACGTGCGGGCGGCGCGGATCGGTCTGGAGCTGCTCGACGTACTGGACGCCGCGTACGCCCAGGGCATCACACACGGCGAACTCAGCCCGGGCCAGGTGTTCGTACGCGAGGACCACTCGGCCGTCGTCACGGGCTTCGGCCTGGCCGGCGCGACCCTCGCACCGCGTCTGACGGCACCGGCGTACGCGTCCCCGGAACAGGCTCGGGACCAGCGCATCGGCCCCGCTGCGGATCTGTGGGCGCTGGGCGCGATCCTGTACACGATGGTCGAGGGGCGCCCGCCGTTCCGGGACCGGGGGCGTCCGGAGAACACCCTGAAGGGCGTGGACCGGCTGCCGCTGCGCACGCCGGTGCGCGCCGGGCCCCTCACCCAGGTCGTGCAGGGGCTGCTCCGCAAGGACTCACGGGAGCGGCTGACCCGCCCGGTCGTGCGGGAGGCGCTGACCCGCGCGCTCAGCGAGGACCCCGAGGCGGCCCTGGCCATGGCGCCGGTCCCCCGGCTGCGCGGCGCCTACTCCGCGATGCGGCCGGGGAGCCCGGCGTGGAGCAGACGGACCATGGTGGCGGGGACGGCCCTGGCCGTGGTCACCGTCGCCGTCGCCGTGCTCGCCGCGACCCAGGGGCTGCCCGGCACGGACGGCGGCAGCGAGGCGGCCGAATCACCGGCCCGGCCGCCGGCCTCCGCCGC
>NZ_WWIC01000263.1:0-32601 GCF_009872555.1 Streptomyces sp. SID5643 | reverse complement strand
ATCGATGTGCGGCTCCGCCGCGTGGGCGCGAGCAGCCCCGACGCACCCGCACACGAACCCGGCGACGCACCCCCACGGCGCCCACGGCTCCAGCCGGCGCAGCGGTACGGCAGAATTTTGGCCATGGGGATAGTCGCCGGGTTGGACAGTTCACCCGATTTCACTCGTATCGTCGTCTGTGACACGGACACCGGAGCCGTGCTCAGGCAGGGATATGCATCGCATCCGGTGGAGAGCCCCGCGGGCGGCGGCCGGCCGTCGGACGTCGATCCGCAGGCCTGGCTGCTCTCCCTGGGCGAGGCCGCGGGCGGTGGGCTGCTCGAAGGTGTGCAGGCGATCGGTGTCTCCGCCCAGCAGAACGCCGTCGTGCCGCTGGACGCCCAGGGCAACACCGTGCGGCCGGCGATGGTCGGCGGTGACAAGCGGACGCAGGTCGCCGCGGCCGACCTGGTCGACGCGCTCGGGGGGCGGGAGGCCTGGGCGCAGGCCGTGGGCTGTGTGCCGCAGGCCGCGCAGCCCGTCACGAAGCTGCGCTGGATGGCCCGGACCGAGCCGGAGAACGCGCAGCGCACCGCGATCCTCCTCCAGGCGCACGACTGGCTGGTCTGGCAGCTGCTCGGCCGGCCGGTCAGGAGAACCACCGACCGGGGAGGGGCGTCCGGCACCGGCTACTGGTCGGCGGCGACCGGCGGCTACCGGCCCGACCTCGTGGAGCTGGCGCTCGGGCACCAGGTGATGCTGCCGGAGGTGATCGGTCCGGCGGACGCGGCCGGTACGACGCCGGAGGGGCTGCTGATCTCCGTGGGCACCGGCGAGACCATGGCGGCGGCGTTCGGTCTCGGCATCGGCCTCGGTGACGCGGTGGTGTCGCTGGGCGCGTCCGGGTCCGTGATGGCCGTGCACCCCGAGGCCCTGGTCGACGGGTCGGGCATGATCACCGCGCTCGCGGACGCGACCGGCATGCACCTGCCCGTCGTCACCACGCTGAACGCCGTACGGACCCTGCGCGGGGCCGCCGAGCTGCTCGGGCTGCCCGATCTGGAGAGCCTGTCCGACCTGGCGATGAAGTCGACGCCCGGGTCGCACGGTCTGGTCCTGCTGCCCTATCTGGAGGGCGAGCGGACGCCGAACCTGCCGCACACCGCCGGGACCCTGGCAGGGCTGCGGCGCGAGTCGATGAAGGCGGAGCACCTGGCGCGGGCGGCGTTCGAAGGGATGCTGTGCGGGCTCGCGGACGCGCTGGACGTGCTGCGCGGCCGGGGTGTGGACGTGCGGCGCGTGTTCCTGCTCGGGCCTGCCGCCGAACTGCCCGCCGTGCAGGCGGCGGCACCGATGCTGTTCGGGACGCAGGTCGTGGTGCCGCAGCCGGCGGACTACGCGGCGATCGGCGCCGCCCGACAGGCGGCCTGGGCGCTGGGTGCCTCGCAGGGCACGCTCGACGTGCGGAACCCGCCGGTCTGGCAGGGCGCCGTGGCGCAGGTGCTGGAGCCCGGCGACGAACTGGCCGTGGGGCAGGCGGTGCGGCAGCAGTTCGTGGCGGTGCGGGAGCAGACGCATCCCGGAGCGCTCTGACCTTTTGACCTCCCGTCGGGTTAATTCGGTTGAGGTAACACCGGTGGAGTGTTCGACGATAGGGGCCAGGGGCAACCAACCGCTCCGTCGCCCACTCCGAGAGAAGCAGCGTGCTCATACGACTCCTGCGGACCCACCTCAGGCCCTACAAGAGACCCATCGCCCTGCTGGTGCTGCTGCAGTTCCTGCAGACCTGCGCCACGCTCTACCTGCCCACGCTGAACGCCGACATCATCGACCGGGGTGTCGTGAACGGCGACACCGGCTACATCCTGGGCTACGGCGGTCTGATGATCGGCATCTCGCTGGTCCAGGTCGTGTGCAACATCGGCGCCGTGTACTACGGCGCCCGTACGGCGTCGGCGCTCGGGCGGGACGTGCGCGGTGCCGTGTTCGACCGGGTGCAGTCGTTCTCCGCGCGTGAGGTGGGCCACTTCGGGGCGCCGTCGCTGATCACGCGGACGACGAACGACGTCCAGCAGGTGCAGATGCTGGCGCTGATGACGTTCACGCTGCTGGTGTCGGCGCCGATCATGTGCGTGGGCGGCATCGTGCTGGCGCTCGGTCTGGACGTGCCGCTGTCCGGGGTGCTGGTGGCGGTCGTGCCGGTGCTGGGCATCTGCGTGACGCTGATCGTGCGGCGGCTGCGGCCGCTGTTCCGGGCGATGCAGGAGCGGCTGGACGCGGTGAACCGGGTGCTGCGCGAGCAGATCACCGGCAACCGGGTGATCCGCGCCTTCGTCCGCGACGAGTACGAGCAGCAGCGCTTCCGGAAGGCCAACACCGACCTCACGGACTTCGCGATGGGCACCGGCAACCTGCTCGCGCTGATGTTCCCGATCGTCATGACGGTGGTGAACCTGTCGTCGATCGCCGTGGTGTGGTTCGGTGCGCACCGGATCGACAGCGGCGGGATGCAGATCGGTGACCTGACGGCGTTCCTGGCCTATCTGATGCAGATCGTCATGTCCGTGATGATGGCCACCTTCATGTTCATGATGGTGCCGCGCGCGGAGGTGTGTGCCGAGCGCATCCAGGAGGTGCTGGACACCTCCTCCAGCGTCGTGCCGCCGTCGGCGCCGGTGCGGGAGCTGCGCCGGCACGGGCATCTGGAGATCCGCGGGGCGGGCTTCCGCTATCCGGGTGCCGAGGAGCCGGTGCTGCGGGCCGTCGACCTGGTGGCCCGGCCGGGTGAGACGACGGCCGTCATCGGCTCGACCGGCAGCGGCAAGTCCACGCTGCTCGGGCTGGTGCCGCGGCTGTTCGACGCGACCGACGGGCAGGTGCTCGTCGACGGTGTCGAGGTGGCGGAGATCGAGCCGAAGCTGCTCGCCGAGACCGTAGGGCTGGTGCCGCAGAAGCCGTACCTGTTCGCGGGCACCGTGGCGACCAACCTGCGCTACGGCAACCCTGACGCCACCGACGAGGAACTGTGGCACGCGCTGGAGGTGGCGCAGGCCAAGGACTTCGTCGAAGGCCTGGAGGGCGGGCTCGACGCTCCGGTCGCGCAGGGCGGGACGAATGTCTCCGGTGGACAGCGGCAGCGGCTGGCGATCGCCCGGACGCTGGTGCAGCGGCCGGAGATCTACCTCTTCGACGACTCCTTCTCCGCGCTCGACTACGCCACGGACGCCGCCCTGCGGGCCGCGCTCACGCGGGAGACGGCCGAGGCGACCGTGGTGATCGTCGCCCAGCGGGTGGCGACCATCCGGGACGCCGACCGGATCGTCGTGCTCGACGAGGGCCGGGTCGTCGGCACCGGGCGGCACCACGAGCTGATGGCGGACAACGAGACCTACCGGGAGATCGTGCTCTCCCAGCTCACGGAAGCGGAGGCTGCCTGATGGCCGGGCCCATGGGGCGGATGATGGCCGGGGGCGGCCCCGACCAGCGCTCGCTGGACTTCAAGGGCTCCGGCAAACGGCTGGTCGCTCAGTTCCGGCCGGAGCGCGCGACCCTCTACGTGCTGCTGCTGTGCGTGGTGCTCAGCGTCGGCCTCAACGTCGTCGGGCCGAAGATCCTCGGCAAGGCGACCGACCTGGTCTTCGCGGGCATCGTCGGACGGGGCATGCCGGAGGGGGCGAGCAAGGAGCAGGTCCTGGAGCAGATGCGGCAGCGCGGGGACGGGGACGTCGCCGACATGCTGCGCAGCACCGACTTCACCCCCGGCGAGGGCATCGACTTCACGGCCGTCGGGCATGTG
This sequence comes from Streptomyces sp. SID5643, assembly GCF_009872555.1. Taxonomy (NCBI): domain Bacteria; kingdom Bacillati; phylum Actinomycetota; class Actinomycetes; order Kitasatosporales; family Streptomycetaceae; genus Streptomyces; species Streptomyces sp. SID5643. Next base: position 28,826 of record NZ_WWIC01000263.1, on the reverse strand, counting down.
CTGCTGCTCGCGCTGGGTGTGTTCACGGTGGCCGGGCTGCTGATGGCGGTGGCGACGCGGCTGGTGAACCGGGCCGTGAACCGGACGATGTTCCGGATGCGCGAGGACGTCCAGACGAAGCTGTCGCGGCTGCCGCTGTCCTACTTCGACCGGCGCCAGCGCGGTGAGGTGCTGTCGAGGGCGACGAACGACATCGACAACATCGGGCAGACGCTCCAGCAGTCGATGGGGCAGCTCATCAACTCGGTGCTGACCATCATCGGCGTCCTCGCGATGATGTTCTACGTCTCGTGGATCCTCGCGCTGGTCGCGCTGGTGACCGTGCCGCTGTCGTTCGTCGTGGCCACGCGGGTGGGCAAGCGGTCGCAGCCGCACTTCGTCCAGCAGTGGCGCTCGACAGGGCAGTTGAACGCGCACATCGAGGAGATGTACACCGGGCACGCCCTGGTGAAGGTGTTCGGGCGGCAGGAGGAGTCGGCGAAGCAGTTCGCCGAGCAGAACGACGCGCTGTACGAGGCGGGGTTCAAGGCGCAGTTCAACAGCGGGGTCATGCAGCCGCTGATGATGTTCGTGTCGAACCTCAACTACGTGCTGGTGGCGGTGGTGGGCGGGCTGCGGGTCGCCTCGGGCTCGCTGTCGATCGGTGATGTGCAGGCCTTCATCCAGTACTCGCGGCAGTTCTCGATGCCGCTGACGCAGGTCGCCTCCATGGCGAACCTGGTGCAGTCCGGTGTCGCCTCGGCGGAGCGGGTCTTCGAGCTGCTCGACGCGGAGGAGCAGGGCGCCGACCCGGTGCCGGGGGTGCGGCCCGAGGAACTGCGCGGGCAGGTGGCGCTGGAGCACGTGTCGTTCCGCTACGACCCCGAGAAGCCGCTCATCGAGGACCTGTCGCTGAAGGTCGAACCCGGGCAGACGGTGGCCATCGTCGGCCCCACGGGTGCCGGCAAGACGACGCTGGTCAACCTGCTGATGCGGTTCTACGACGTCACCGGCGGGCGGATCACCCTCGACGGGGTCGACATCGCTCGGATGTCCCGGGACGAACTGCGCGCCGGGATCGGCATGGTGCTCCAGGACACCTGGCTCTTCGGCGGCACCATCGCGGAGAACATCGCGTACGGGGCGTCCCGGAAGGTGACCCGGGGCGAGATCGAGGAGGCGGCCCGGGCGGCGCACGCGGACCGGTTCGTCCGGACGCTGCCGGACGGGTACGACACGGTGATCGACGACGAGGGCACGGGCGTCAGCGCGGGTGAGAAGCAGCTCATCACCATCGCCCGGGCGTTCCTGTCCGACCCGGTGATCCTGGTGCTGGACGAGGCGACGAGCTCGGTCGACACGCGGACCGAGGTGCTCATTCAGAAGGCCATGGCGAAACTCGCCCACGGCCGCACGTCGTTCGTCATCGCCCACCGGTTGTCGACGATCCGGGACGCGGACGCGATCCTCGTCATGGAGAACGGCTCGATCGTGGAGCAGGGGGCGCACCAGGAGCTGCTGGCGGCGGGCGGTGCGTATGCGCGGCTGTACAAGGCGCAGTTCGCGCAGGCGGTGGCCGAGGTGGACTGAGTCGCGTCCCGGGTGCCGAGTGGGGTCGTGGGGCGGCTGCGGGTCCGGTGGGGGCTGGTCGCGCAGTGCCCCGCGCCCCTGGGGCCGGACCCGCACGCGGCGTCACTCCAGATAGCCCCGCAGCTGGTCCGCGAAGGCGTGGTCCCGCAGTTTGTTCAGGGTCTTCGACTCGATCTGGCGTATCCGTTCCCGCGTCACACCGAAGATGCGGCCGATCTCCTCCAGGGTGCGGGGGCGGCCGTCGGCCAGGCCGTAGCGGAGTTGGACGACCTTCCGCTCCCGCTCCCCCAGCGTCGACAGGACCGCCTCCAGGTGCTCCCTGAGCAGCAGGAACGCCGCCGACTCCACGGGGGAGGCAGCGTCGCCGTCCTCGATGAGGTCGCCGAGGGCGACGTCGTCCTCCTCGCCGACGGGGGCGTGCAGCGACACCGGCTCCTGGGCGAGGCGCAGCACCTCGCTGACCCGCTCCGGAGCGAGCTCCAGGTGGGCCGCGACCTCCTCCGGCGTCGGCTCACAGCCCCGCTCCTGGAGCATGCGCCGCTGGACGCGGACGACCCGGTTGATGAGCTCCACGACGTGGACCGGAACCCGTATCGTGCGGGCCTGGTCGGCCAGGGCGCGTGACATGGCCTGGCGGATCCACCACGTGGCGTACGTGGAGAACTTGTAGCCGCGGGCGTAGTCGAACTTCTCGACGGCCCTGATGAGGCCGAGATTGCCCTCCTGCACGAGGTCGAGCATGGTCAGGCCGCGGCCGACGTAGCGCTTGGCCACCGATACGACCAGGCGCAGGTTCGCCTCGATGAGGCGGCGCTTGGCCATGCGGCCCATGACGACGAGCCGGTCCAGATCGAGGGCGAGCTGGCTGTCCAGGTCGGGGGTGAGCCGCAGCTTCTCCTCGGCGAACAGGCCGGCTTCGACCCGGCGGGCGAGTTCGACCTCTTCGGCGGCGGTGAGCAGGGGGATGCGGCCGATCTCCCGCAGGTACTGGCGGAACAGGTCAGAGGAGGGGCTGCCGGTCTCGGTACGCGCCGGGTTCGGTACGACGGCCTCAAGGGGCTCGGCGGCCTCGGCGGCGACGGCGGGCGGTTCGTCCGGCTCCGGTTCCGACTCGGGGTGGTGCGCGGCGCGGCTCTGCGCCGGGACCCCTGACAGGGCGTCGGCCTCCGCGTCCGGCGCGGCACCGTCGGCGCCGGGGACGGCACCGGCGTCGGTCTGGGCGAGGGTCTGGGTCTGCACGGGGGCGACCTCCAGGATGATCGCTGCCGGCGGGTACGGCAGCGGTACTTCGGGGGCGGAGTCGGCCTCGCCGCTTTCCGTCCCGTACGCGATGAGCGGAACCGCGGGGGTCTGGGACCCGTCGGTGACGGATCGGCCGCGCTCCGAGGACTCAGGCACCGGAACCCAGTGTGGGGTAAGACACATCGTCGCCACGAGGGGCGTGCGATGACTTTTTGCTTCCGGTCCGTGACCGCGCGGTGACCTCAGAGCGCGGCGGCGCCGTGCTCCCTGAGGGTCTGGTCGTACTGCTGGAGGACCCACAGCTCGTTCTGCACGGCGGCGAGTTCGGCCGGGTCGCCGTGGGTGCCGAGGCGGGTGAGCCGGCCGGTGATGTCGCGGATACGGCGCTCGACGGCCCGGCGGCGGACCGTCACCAGCTGGGCGCCCGCGTAGACCTCGTCGACGCCCTTCACGCCCCTGTGCAGCATGATCGCCTCGACGGCCAGCTCCGTGACCATCGCGCGGACCGCGTCGTCCGGGGCGGCCTCGCGGACCCTGACCAGGTAGTCCTGGGGGTCGGCGACGCCCGGTTCGGCGCCGCCCGCGTCGAGGATGGCCTGGCGGACGGCGGCGTAGGGCGGGGCGGTGAATTCGTCCACGCCGTACGCGTCGAAGGCCGGGGAGACCAACTCGGGCCGCTGGAGGGCGAGTTTGAGCAGTTCCCGTTCGGTGGCGAAGACCGGGTTGCGGAGGTTGAGGGCCGGGCCGCGGGGGGCGGCGGACTGCGGCGGGCCGGCGTACTGCTGCCCCGGGTGGTGCCGCTCCGGGGCGGGGCCCTTGCCGCCGCGGTCGCGGGCCCAGCGGGCCAGCTGGGCCACGCGCTTGACCACGAACTGGGTGTCGAGGATGCCGAGCATCCCGGCGAGCTGGACGGCGACCTCGTGCTGGGCGCCGCTGTTCTTGATGCGGGCGACGATCGGGGCGGCTTCGTCCAGCGCGGAGGCGCGGCCCGCCGGGGTGTCGAGGTCGTAGCGGCTCACGATCTGGCGCAGCGCGAACTCGAAGAGCGGGGTGCGGGGTTCGACGAGGTCGGCGACGGCCTCGTCGCCCTTGGCCAGGCGCAGGTCGCAGGGGTCCATGCCGTCGGGGGCGATGGCGATGTACGTCTCGGCGGCGAACTTCTGGTCGTCCTCGAAGGCGCGCAGGGCCGCCTTCTGGCCGGCGGCGTCGCCGTCGAAGGTGAAGATGACGCGGGCCGAGCCGTTGTCCATGAGCAGGCGGCGGAGGATCTTGATGTGGTCGCCGCCGAAGGCGGTGCCGCAGGTGGCGATGGCGGTCGTCACACCGGCGAGGTGGCAGGCCATGACGTCCGTGTAGCCCTCGACGACGACCGCGCGGGACGCCTTGGCGATGTCCTTCTTCGCCAGGTCGATGCCGTAGAGGACCTGGGACTTCTTGTAGATCGCCGTCTCGGGCGTGTTCAGGTACTTGGGGCCGTTGTCCGCTTCGTAGAGCTTGCGGGCGCCGAAGCCGACGACGTCGCCGCCGATGTCGCGGATGGGCCACATCAGACGGCCGCGGAAGCGGTCGATGGGGCCGCGGCGGCCCTCCTGGGAGAGGCCGGAGAGGAGCAGCTCCTTGTCGGTGAAGCCCTTGCCGCGCAGGAAGCGCGTGAGGTGGTCCCAGCCCTGGGGGCTGTAGCCGACGGAGAAGTGCTGGGCGGCGGCCTGGTCGAAGCCGCGCTCGGCGAGGAACTGGCGGCCGGTGTCGGCCTCCGGGCTGGTCGCGAGCTGTTCCACGTACCAGTCGGCGGCGATCTTGTGGGCCTCGACCAGGCGGATCCGCTCACCGCGCTGGTGGGAGGGGTTGTAGCCACCCTCCTCGTAGCGCAGGGTGATGCCCGCCTGGCCGGCCAGGCGCTCGACCGCCTCCGAGAAGGTGAGGTGGTCGATCTTCATCACGAACGTGATGGTGTCGCCGCCCTCCTGGCAGCCGAAGCAGTGGAAGAACCCCTTGCTCGGGCTGACCTGGAAGGAGGGCGACTTCTCGTCGTGGAACGGGCAGAGTCCCTTCAGGTTGCCGCCGCCCGCGTTGCGCAGCTGGAGGTACTCGGACACCACGGCGTCGATCGGGACCGCGTCCCGTACCGCCTTCACGTCCTCGTCGTTGATCCGTCCAGCCACGCGTGAAGTCTACGGCGGCGGACCGACAGTCCTGACAGCCCCGGCGGCTACGGGACGAGGCCGTCCAGCGGCACGTGCGGGTCCGCCAGCGACTCCGTGTTCACCCGGGCCCGGGAGCGGACCAGGCGCTGGATCTTGTCCGTGACGTCCCACACGTTCACGTTCATCCCGGCCAGCACCCGGCCGTCCTTCACCCAGAACGCGATGAACTCGCGCTTCCCGGCGTCCCCGCGGATCACCACCTGGTCGTAGCTGCCCGGGGGCGCCCAGCCGGAGTACTCCATGCCCAGGTCGTACTGGTCGGAGAAGAAGTAGGGCACCCGGTCGTACGTCACCTCGCGGCCCAGCATGGAGCGCGCGGCCGCCGGTCCGCCGTTGAGGGCGTTGGCCCAGTGCTCGACCCGGACCCGCGTGCCGAAGAGGGCGTGCGGGAAGGAGACGACGTCGCCGGCCGCGTAGACGTCCGGGTCGGAGGTGCGCAGCCGCTCGTCGACGACGATGCCGCCGCCGTGCGCCCGGTCGGCGATCTCCAGGCCGGCCGCCTCCGCCAGGTGGGTGCGCGGGGCCGCGCCGATCGCCGCCAGCACGTCGTGCGCCGGGTGCTCCTCGCCGTCGTCGGTGCGGGCCGCGAGGACCACGCCGTCCTGGCCGACGATCTCCGTCAGCCGCCGGCCGAAGTGGAAGCGCACCCCGTGCTCGCGGTGCAGCTCGGCGAAGAGCCCGCCCAGCTCCGGGCCGAGCACGCCGTGCAGCGGGGTCGGTCCGTGCTCGACGACCGTGACCTCCGCGCCGTACTCGCGGGCCGCCGCCGCGACCTCCAGGCCGATCCAGCCGGCACCGGCGATGACGAGGTGGCCGTTGTCCCGGCCGAGGTTGGTCAGGACCTGTTTGAGGCGCTCGGCGTGGGCGAGGCGGCGCAGGTGGTGGACACCCGTCAGGTCCGTGCCCGGCACGTCCAGGCGGCGGGGCTCGGCGCCGGTCGCCAGGAGCAGTTTGTCGTAGCGGACGACGGTGCCGTCCTCGCCGAAGCGGACCGTCTTCGCCGTACGGTCGATCGCGTCGACGGTCTGGCCGAGGTGGAGCTCGACGTCGTTGGCCGCGTACCAGGCGGGTTCGTGCACGAAGACGCTGTCGCGCTCCTCCTTGCCGAGGAGGTAGCCCTTGGACAGGGGCGGGCGCTCGTAGGGGTGGTCGCGCTCGTCGCAGATCAGTATCACGCGGCCGGTGAAGCCCTCCGCGCGGAGCGTCTGAGCCGCCTTCGCGCCGGCCAGTCCGCCTCCGACGATGACGAATGTCTGATCCGCGTCGACCACTTGATGCCTCCTACGGGGGGTCTGGGGGGTGTCTCCCCAGTAAACACAGCCGGTGTCGCCACTTGCGAGCGTCCCGCACGGAGCGTGGTGCGGGAAGAGGGAGTGACCCGATCAGGCCACGGAGGGCCACAGGGGAGGGTGCTCGCGTCCCGCCCATCGCGTCAGTCTCACGCCTGCCCCGTCAGGCGGACGTGAAGCGAACGGGCGGAGGTGTCGGTGAGGGAGGCGATCTGGTCCACGATCACCCGCTTGCGCGCCCTGTCGTCCGCCGCTTGGTCGAACAGGACGCGGAACTGCGGGTCCAGGCCGTCCGGGGCGCGTGCGGTGAGCGCCTCGGCGAGCTCGGCGACGACGATCCGCTGGTCGGCGCGCAGGCGTTCCTGCTCGGCGCGCTGCATGACGTAGAGGTCGGCGACGGCCTTGAGGACGGCGCACTCCATCCGGGTCTCGCGCGGGACGACCAGCTCGGCGGCGTACCGGGTGAGCCGGCCCGCCCCGTAGGCGGTGCGGGTCGCGGTCTCGGCGGCCAGGCAGAAGCGGCCGATGAGCTGGCTGGTGGCGTCCTTGAGGCGGGCCTGGGCCACGGCGGTGCCGTCGTAGCCGTGCGGCCACCACTCCTGGGCGAGCAGCCGGTCCAGGGCCTCGGCGAGCTCGGCGGGGTCGGTGCCGGCGGGCACGTACCGGCCGCGGGCGACCTCGAAGACGTCGCGGCGTTCGGGGTCGGCGTGCAGGCAGTTCGGGTCGATGTGGCCGGCGTGCAGGCCGTCCTCCACGTCGTGCACCGAGTAGGCCACGTCGTCGGACCAGTCCATGACCTGCGCCTCGAAGCAGGTGCGGGTGCCGGGGGCGTCCTTGCGGAGCCAGTCGAAGACCGGGCGGTCGTCCTCGTAGACGCCGAACTTGTTCGAGGCCGGGTCGGTGGGGTGGGCGCCGCGGGGCCAGGGGTACTTGGTGGCGGCGTCGAGGGCGGCGCGGGTGAGGTTGAGGCCGACGGAGCCGTCCGGTGTGAACCGCTTGGGCTCGATGCGGGTGAGGAGCCTCAGGGACTGGGCGTTGCCCTCGAAGCCGCCGCAGTCCGCCGCGAACTCGTTGAGGGCCTGTTCGCCGTTGTGGCCGAAGGGCGGGTGGCCGAGGTCGTGGGAGAGACAGGCGGCTTCGACGAGGTCGGGGTCGCAGCCGAGGGCCGCGCCGAGTTCGCGGCCGACCTGGGCGCATTCGAGGGAGTGGGTGAGGCGGGTGCGGGGGCTGGCGTCCCAGGCGGGGCCCAGGGTGCCGGGCGTCACCACTTGGGTCTTGCCGGCGAGGCGTCGTAGGGCGGCGGAGTGGAGGACCCTTGCCCTGTCGCGCTGGAAGGCCGTGCGGCCGGGGCGTTTGTCGGGTTCGGGAGCCCAGCGGTCGACTGACGTCGGGTCGTAGGCCGGGGGGTTCTGTGCGGTGCCTGCCATGTGTCGACAGTACGGGCACGGGTGTGCCGCACGCCGTCGCGTGTGCCGAGTTCGGTGGTGTGGCGTGTGCCGGCTCGCCGTGGCTTGTCGCGCAGTTCCCCGCGCCCCTGAGGACGCGACCCCCGCACCCCGTTTCAGGCCGAGGCCAGTACCGGTTCGGTCGCTGCGCGCAGTGCTTCGTCGTAGCGGTGGAGGACGAGTTCGGCCATCGCCGGGTGGGTGCCGAGGGGGGCGGCCGCTATCCAGGGGGCCTTCTGGGCGCACTCCGTGGCGAAGCGGCCGGGGGCCGTGAAGTAGGACGCGAGGGCGATGTGGCGGCGGCCCCTCGCCAGGAGGGTGCGGACCGCGGTCGGGACCGTGGGGGTGGCGGCCGAGGCGTAGGCCGGGACGACCGGGACGCCCAGGCGGGCCGCCAGGAGGTGGGCCGTGCGGGCGGTGTCCGCTTTCGCGTCCGGGTCGCGGGAGCCCGCCGCGGCGAGGACGACCGCGCTGGTGCGGTGGGGGGTCTTGCCCCAGCCGGCTTCCGTGAGGCGGTCCTGGAGGGCGTCGACCAGGAGCGGGTGCGGGCCCAGGGGGGCGGCCAGGTGGGTGCGGGCCCGGGAGGCCGCCGCCATCTCGGGGATGTCCCGCTTGACGTGGTAGCCGCGGCTGAGGAGCAGGGGGACGAGGACCGCCTCCGTGTCTCCGAGGGCGGCGAGCGTGTCGGGGAGCAGCGGGGCGTTGAGTTCGATGTGACCCAGGTGCACCGGCACGTCCGGGCGCAGGGCACGGACCCGGTCCAGGAGCGCGCTCACCGTGCTCAGCGCGCGGGGGTCGCGGCTGCCGTGGGCCACGACCACGAGGGCGGGCGGGGCCGGGCGGCGCGTGGCGGGCGGCGGGACGAGGCTGAGCTGACTGGGCATGCACCGATGGTCGCGGCGCCACGTTGCCTTCCCGTTGCGTGGGCGTCACGGGTGTTTTCCAGCGGTTCACCCCAGGGGACAGGGGGTCTGTGAGCCTCCTTGACCTGCGGTTTCCCTGGACCGCGTGAAGCTGGTCACGTGAGCGCGGGTGAACCGGGCGGCCCGTAGGGACGTCCCTGACTGTCGAGGGGCCGACCTGGGGAGGGACCGCCGATGCGTCGTGTGACGTTCCGCAGACCGCGGCTGCCGCGGACCCGGCGGGGGCAGCGGAGGCTGGTGCAGGCCGTGATGGCCGGGTGCGTGCTCGCGCTGCTTCCGGCGACGTGGATGTACACCGTGGCGGGTGACCGGCTGCGCACGGCGGCTGATGTGCCGCGTACCGATGTGGCGGTGGTGTTCGGTGCGGGGCTGTGGGACGGGGAGCCCTCGCCGTACCTCGCGCACCGGCTGGACGCGGCGGCGAGGCTGTACCGGGAGGGCCGGGTCGAGGTGGTGCTGGTCACCGGGGACAACAGCCGGGAGGACTACGACGAGCCGGACGCGATGCGCGGCTATCTGACGCGGCACGGGGTGCCCGACGGGCGGATCGTCAGCGACTACGCGGGGTTCGACACCTGGGACTCCTGCGTGCGCGCGAAGAAGATCTTCGGGGTGGACCAGGCCGTGCTGATCAGCCAGGGTTTCCACATCCGGCGTGCGGTGGCGCTGTGCGAGGCGGCCGGGGTCACGTCGTACGGGGTCGGGGTGGACGCCGTGCACGACGCGACCTGGTACTACGGGGGCGCCCGGGAGATCTTCGCCGCCGGGAAGGCGGCGCTGGATGCGGCGTTCCGGCCGGATCCGCGGTTCCTCGGGCCCCGGGAGCCGGGCGTGGAGCGGGCATTGGCCAGGGCCGAGGGACCGCTCGGATGAAAGCGTCCGGGGGTGGGGGCACGGCGCCGCCCCCACCCCCGGATCAGCCGTGGCCCTCAGCGGCCCCGGAAGCGCGGTGGGCGCTTCTCCAGGAACGCCGTCATCCCCTCCTTCTGGTCGTCGGTGGCGAACAGCGCGTGGAACACGCGGCGTTCGAAGCGGATGCCGTCGCGCAGGCCGGTCTCCAGGGCCCGGTCGACGCACTCGCGGGCCGCCCTGACCGCCGCATGGCCGTGGGAGGCGATCGCCGCCGCCGCTTCGAGGGCCTCGGGCAGGACCCGGTCGTCCGGGACCACGCGGGAGACGAGACCGCAGCGTCCAGCCTCCCGTGCGTCCATCGTGCGGCCGGTGAGGACCAGGTCCATGGCCGTGGCCCGGCCGACGAGACGGGTCAGCCGCTGGGTGCCTCCGATGCCGGGGATCACGCCCAGTTTGATCTCGGGCTGCCCGAAGACCGCCGACTCCCCCGCGACGACCAGGTCGCACATCATCGCCAGCTCACAACCGCCGCCCAGGGCATGCCCGTTGACGGCGGCGATCTTCGGGGTGCGGAGGTCCGCGAACTCCTCCCAGCCGGCGAAGTAGTCCTCGGCGGCCATCTCGGCGGCCGACTTCCCGGCCATCTCCTTGATGTCGGCGCCCGCGGCGAAGACCGTGTCCGAGCCGGTGACGACGAAGCAGCCGGTGTCCGGGTCCGAGTCCAGCGGGCGGAGCACGCCGAGGAGTTCGGCGAGGAGCTCACTGCTGAGCGCGTTGCGCACGTGCGGGCGGTGCAGGCGCACGGTCACCACACGGCCGTGCCGCTCGACCTTCAGATGGTTCATCCCTCTTCTCCTTCCGAGCATCGTGTACGGGTCATGAGTCCCAGATCGCTCCGTACGCCGGGATGCCCCGCCGTTCCAGGCCGTGGACCACCTGCCAGGTCAGCTTCTTGTTGGAGATGCAGATGACCGCCTCGGCGCCGAAGTCCCGGCAGGCCTCGTGGGCGAGGCGCACCATGTCGGGCTTGCCGTGCCGGGAGGTGTCCCAGATCAGGGCGTGCGGCTGCACGGCGAGGATCTCGTCGACCAGGGCGTCGCCGTAGGTCGCCCGGGGGTCGCGGGTCGCCCAGACCAGCCGGGAGGGCACCTGGGCGGCGAGCAGGTGGGGCAGGCAGGGGCCGATACCGCTGCCGGTGGCGACGTAGACGACCTTGGTGAACAGGACCTCGATGTTGGCGACACCGGCCGTGGTGATGCCCTTGACCCACACCTGCCGGGGCAGGTCGTCGATGAAGGAGCCGGTCCAGTCGCCGGCCCGGGAGATCGTGAGGCGGAAGCCGGGCTCGCCGGGGGCGGGGACGTTGGCGAACGAGTGCCACTCCTTGAGCGGACTGCGGCTGATCGCGGTGGAGGAACCCGCGAAGGGCGTCTCACCGTGGTCGAAGCGGGCCAGCACCACGTGCGAGGACGGGCGTTCGAGGCGGACGTCCACCTTGCGCAGCCGCAGCCAGGGCAGGGCGACACTGAAGGTGACCACCGCGAGCGTGCCGACCTCCCAGGGGCCCGGTGACGCCAGCAGCGTGTGCGTCCAGAACAGGGCCAGTGCCGTCCAGCCGCCGAAGCGGTGGATCTTCTCGAAGTGGTCGTGGTGGCGGGAGCGGAAGGGCGGCAGGGCGGTGGCGATGATCAGGGCGAGGAGGACGGACAGGGCCCAGCCGACGGCCCTGAGGGGGCCGCTGGGTGTGGTGACCGTCAGCGCCAGGAACCAGACCGCGCCCGCCAGCGCCCCGCCGACGTGCAGTCCGCCGAAGTGGTAGACCTTGCCGAGCGTCCAGCGGACCCGCAGCGGCCAGCTGGTCGGCGCCGAGGTCGCCAGGCGGAACAGCAGGTTGACGACGTACTGCTGGCGGACGACCACGGCGAGGGCGAGGTTGGCGAGGGCCGCGTGCCCGAGGGTGGCCTCGGACAGGGGCCAAAGGGCCCAGGCGCAGGTCGCGTTGGTGAGGAGCACCAGGGCCGCGAGCCGGTTGTAGTGCATCAGGCGGGGGTGCTTGAGCAGGCGGCGGGGACCGGGCAGGAGCGGCGGGAGCCCGCCGGTGGCCTGGTGGTCCCGGGTCGGGGACGTGGTCATCGGGCCACCGCCACGCGCTCCTCGATCATGTGCAGCAGCGCCTTCTTGTCGACCTTGCCGCGGTCGGTCTCGGGGAGGAACGCGAGCGGCAGGATCCGCTCGGGGACGCAGTAGTAGGGCAGGGCGTCCGCGACCGCGCGGCGCGCCGCGTCCGGGTCGACGTCCGCCGGGCAGACGAAGGAGACCAGGGTGCGGGCGTCGCGTTTCAGGGTGACGGCCCGGGTGCAGCCGGCGACCGACTCCAGGACCGAGGAGACGGAGTCCAGCTCGACGCGGAAGCCGCGCACCTTGACCTGGTCGTCGGTGCGGCCGAGGTGTTCCAGCTCGCCCCCGGCGGTCCAGCGGCCGAGGTCGCGGGTGCGGAACATGCGCCGGCCGCCGCCGAGGAACGGGTCGGGGGCGTAGCGCTCGGCGTTGAGGGCGTCGTCGCCGAGGTAGCCGGCGGAGACGCAGTCGCCGCCGGCCCACATCTCGCCCACCTCGCCCACCGGCAGGGGGCGGCGGTCGGCGTCGAGGACGTAGACGGTGTTGTTGGGGGTGGGGCGGCCGATGGTGAGCAGCGGGGCGGACGGGTCGTGGCGGCTCATCGTGTTGACGATCGTCGTCTCCGTGGGGCCGCAGCAGTTGTAGAAGGCGGCCTGCCGGGCCCACCGGTCGGCCAGCGGGCGCGGACAGGGCTCCCCCGCGACGGCGACCGTGCGCACCCGTGGGCAGGCGGCCGGGTCGAGGCCGGAGAGCACGGTCGGCGTTGCGATCAGCACGTCGGCGGTGCGGGCCGCGGCGGCGAGGTCCTTGCCGCGGATGACGAGCGTGCCGCCCTGGGCGAGGCAGCCCAGGATCTCCCAGGCGGCCATGTCGAAGGCGATGTTGAGGAGCTGCGCGACCCGGTCGCCGGGCCGGACGCCGAGGCCGCCCGGGGCGGTGAGCAGGAGGTTGGCGACGTTGCGGTGGGTGACCTTCACGCCGTTGGGGCGGCCGGTGGTGCCGGAGGTGAACAGCACGTAGCAGCCGTCGTCGCCGGTGACCCGGACGCGCGGCGCCGGGGCGTGCGGCAACGGCTCGTCGAGGGGGAGCAGCAGATGGCCGTCCGGCAGGGGCACGCGGTGGGCGTGTTCGGCGACCGTGAGGACGACCCGGGTGCGGGCGGTGCGGATGACGTGGGTGAGCTGGGCCGGGGGCGTGAGGCCGATGTCCTGCGGGACGTAGGCGGCGCCGGCCTTCAGGATGCCGAGCAGGCCGACCAGCATCGGGATCGAGCGGCGGACGAACAGGCCGACGTGGTCGCCGGGGCGTACGCCCTCGCGGACCAGGCGGGCGGCGAGGGAGCCGGCGTACCGGTCGAGCACGCCGTAGGTGATGCGGGCGCCCTGGTGTTCGGCGGCCACGGCGTGCGGGGTGGCCCTGGCGTGCCGGGCGACGGCGTGGTGCAGGAGCGGGTCGGGGACGGGGACGCTGGGGCCCTGTCCGTACTGCCGGAAGAGCTGCTGGTCGTGGGGGTTCAAGTGGCGCAGAGGCATGATCGGGTGGCCTCCTGGCTGTTTCGAGGGTCGGATTGCCACCCGCGGGCGGGCCGCGGGTGGATGCAGCCGTGAGCGGCGGGCATGCCCGGGTGTCGAATGCCGTGCGGAGTCGTGCGAGCGCTGCGCGTAGCGAGAGCGTAGTGCGGCTGGTTCAACTCTCAACGACGTCGGATCGGCCAAGAAAGGAACGCAATGAGCCACATGTGGCGTTCCTCGTCCCAGAGGCAACGTCCGTGGCGGTCGGCGACGACCTGTAGGAGGGCGGGCCTGTGCCTGACCAGGCCAGGGGTTCCGGCCTCACGCGGGCGGGCCGGGGGTGGGGAGGTTGCCGTCCCGGCCGCGTAACAGGGAACCGTCCCGGGCGTAACACGGCCGACGCACGCTGAACGGCATGCAGAGCACCGTGACGCCCACGCACTGCCCCTACTGCGCCCTGCAGTGCGGGATGAACCTGACGCCCGCGCCGGACGGGACCGTCGAAGTGAGCGAGCGCACGGACTTCCCGGTGAACCGGGGCGCGCTGTGCGGCAAGGGCCGTACGTCCGCGGCCGTGCTCGCGAGCAACGTCCGTCTGACCTCCCCGTTGGTGCGCGACGAGGGCGGCACGCTGGTGCCCGCCTCCTGGGACGACGCGCTGGACCGGATCGCCGCGGGACTGGGCCGCACGCGCGCGGAGCACGGGCCTGACGCGGTCGGGGTGTTCGGCGGGGGCGGGCTGACGAACGAGAAGGCGTACACGCTCGGCAAGTTCGCGCGGGTCGTCCTCGGCACCTCGCAGATCGACTACAACGGCCGTTTCTGCATGTCGTCGGCGGCCGCCGCGGGCATCAAGGCGTTCGGTCTCGACCGGGGGCTGCCGTTCCCGCTGGAGGACATCCCGAAGTCCGGCTGCGTGATCCTCGTCGGGTCGAACCTCGCGGAGACCATGCCGCCGTCGCTGCGGTTCTTCACCGAGCTGAAGGAGAACGGCGGCACGCTCGTCGTGATCGACCCGCGCCGCACGAAGACCGCCGAGCAGGCGGACCTGCACCTGGCACCCCGGCCGGGCACGGACCTGGCTCTCGCCCTTGGCCTGCTGCACCTGGTGATCGCCGAGGGCCGGGTGGACGAGGAGTACGTCCGGGAGCGCACGGCCGGCTGGGAGGACGCCCGGGCGGCGGCGATGGCGCACTGGCCGGAGTACGTGGAGCGGATCACGGGGGTGTCCGTTCCTCAACTACGGGAGACCGTACGGCTGTTCTGCGAGCCGGAGTCGGCGATGGTGCTCACCGCCCGGGGGCCCGAGCAGCAGTCCAAGGGCACCGACACCGTGGGCGCGTGGATCAACCTGTGCCTGGCGACCGGCCGGGCGGGCCGCCCGCTGTCCGGGTACGGCTGTCTGACCGGGCAGGGCAACGGGCAGGGCGGACGCGAACACGGGCAGAAGGCCGACCAGTTGCCGGGCTACCGCAAGCTCGACGACCCGGCGGCGCGGGCGCACGTCGCCGAGGTGTGGGGCGTCGACCCGGACAGCCTGCCCGGCCCGGGGCGCAGCGCGTACGAGCTGCTGGACGCGCTGGGCACCGACATCAGGTCGCTGCTGCTGATGGCGTCCAACCCCGTGGTGTCGGCGCCGCGGGCCGCCCACATCGAGGAGCGCATCAGGTCGCTGGACTTCCTGGCGGTCTGCGACGTGGTGCTGTCGGAGACGGCGGCGCTCGCGGACGTGGTCCTGCCGGTCACCCAGTGGGCCGAGGAGACGGGCACGACGACCAACCTGGAGGGCAGGGTCCTGCTGCGGCGCCGGGCGATCACCCCGCCCCAGGGCATCCGCAGCGACCTGGAGGTGCTGCACGAACTCGCTGCCCGGCTGGGTGTGGAGAAGGGGTTCCCGACCGACCCGGAGGAGGTCTTCGAGGAACTGCGCCGGGCGTCGGCGGGCGGGGCGGCGGACTACTCGGGGATCACGTACCGGAGGCTGGCGGAGGAGAACGGGGTGTTCTGGCCCTGTCCGGCGCAGGTGGATGCGAGCGGCGACGCCCCGGAGACACCCGCCGCGCACCCGGGCACGCCCCGCCTCTTCCTGGACCGTTTCGCCACCCCCGACGGCCGGGCCCGGTTCGTCCCCGTCTCCCACCGTGCGGTCGCCGAGGAGCCGGACGACGAGTACCCCGTGCTGCTCACCACCGGGCGGGTCGTGGCGCAGTACCAGTCCGGGGCTCAGACCCGGCGCGTGGCGGAGCTGAACGCCGCCGCGCCGGGGCCGTTCGTGGAACTGCACCCGAGGCTGGCGGCCCGGCTGGGAGCGGCCGAGGGGGACCCGGTGGCCGTCGTGTCACGGCGGGGCCGGGCCGTCGCGCCCGCGAGGATCACGAACGCCATCCGGCCCGACACCGTCTTCATGCCCTTCCACTGGCCGGGCGAGGGCCGCGCCAACACCCTCACCAACCCCGCGCTCGACCCGACCTCCCGGATGCCGGAGTTCAAGGCGTGCGCGGTGCGGCTGGAGGCCGTCGACACCCCGTAGGGGATCAGCTCACCGCGACGGCCTTCCAGGCTGCGGCGACCGCCTTCTGCTCGGTGCTGTCGGCGCCGTAGAGGTCCTTGGCCGCGTTCAGGGTCGCCGTGCGGGCGTCCGCGTAGTCCGTCGAGGAGGTCATGTAGACCGTCAGCGCGCGGTACCAGATCTTGCCCAGGGCGGCCCGGCCGATGCCGTTCACCGTGGAGCCGTCGCAGGTGGGTGAGTCGTAGGCGACTCCGTTGAGGGTCTTGCCGCCGCTGCCCTCGGCGAGCAGGTAGGCGAAGTGGTTGCCGACGCCCGAGGAGTAGTGCACGTCGAGGTCGCCGAGCTTCGCGTTCCAGCAGTCCGCCGACTTGCCGTCCTTCGACGGCTTGTCCATGAAGCGCAGGGCCTCGCGGCCGAGGCCGGAGCGGACGACCTTCTCGCCGATGAGCCAGTCGCCCCGGTCCTCGGGGTTGGCCGCGTGGAACTCCACCAGTGTGCCGAAGATGTCCGACGTGGCCTCGTTCAGGCCGCCGGACTCGCCCGAGTACCTCAGCGCCGCCGTCTTGGACGTCACGCCGTGGGACATCTCGTGCGCGGCGACGTCCAGCGACACCAGCGGGCCCATCAGCTTGCCGTCGCCGTCGCCGTAGGTCATGCAGAAGCAGTTGTCGTCCCAGAAGGCGTTGTTGTAGGCCTTGCCGTAGTGGACGCGGTTGAAGGAGCCCTTGCCGTCGCCCGCGATGCCGGCGCGGCCGTGGACCTTCTTGTAGTAGTCCCAGGTGACGTCGGTGCCGTACTGGGCGTCCACCGCCACCGTGGACCGGTCGGCGGTCGTGCCGGTCCCCCACTGGTTGTCGGCGTCCGTGAAGAGCGTCGCGGGGGCGCGGGTCAGGCAGACGGTCAGCAGGCACTGGTCCGTCTTGTTCTCCGCGTCGCCGGTGTAGGTGCCGCCGCGCGTCGCGTCCTTCAGCTGGTACGACGAGCCGGACGCCGTCGTCTCCAGCGGGACCGTGCCGCCGTAGAGGGACTTGCCGTCGCCCGACGCCGACTCCAGGGAGTCCCAGGCGTCGATCCGGGCGCCGGTCGTCGCGTCGGTCAGCACCGTGCGCCCGACCGGGTTGCCGAGTTCGTCGTGCGCCACCGCGTCGGTCTGCCAGGCCAGCTTCGGGGCGCCGTGCAGGGCGTCGACGACCAGGCGCGGCTTGGCGGTCAGCTTCTTCAGGGTCTCGCCGAGGTGCGCGGCGCGCAGCAGGTTCGCCGCGAGGTCGGCGGCCCTGGGGGCGGTCACCTTCGGGGTGACGCTCGCCAGGGAGAGCGCGGACGTCGTCGCGCGGCTCGTGCCGCGGTAGGTGCCGTCCGGGTTCAGGTGGAGCACGAAGTCGCCGCCGAGGACGGGCAGCCGGTGGTAGGTGCGGTCGTAGCGCACGTGCCGGGTGCCGTCCTCGTCGACGACGACGTCCCGGACCTTCGTCTCCTGCGCCGGGGTGAGGCCCAGGGCTGCGGCCCGGTCCGCGAGCACCGCCTGCGCGTCCTCGATCGCACCGGACCTGGCCGGCCGGTCCGCCGCGCCGGCGGCCGGGGAGAGGACGGCGGCCAGCAGGGCGGTGGTGCCGGTGAGGGCCACACCGGCGAGGGCGAGACGGGAACCGCGGACATGACGTATCCGACTCATCGGTCTCCTCATACGGGCGCACCCGGTCGCGTGGGGTCGACCGGGGGCGGCGTTGATGTTGACCGTGAGTTAAGGCGGCGCGGACCTGGCATGTCCATAGCGCCGTTGTGCAGGTGTGTGAGGGTGCAGAATCGTTCCTGTGACCCTGCCCTTCTTCGTCTACGGCACCCTCCGCCCGGGAGAGGTCAACCACCGCCTCTTCCTGCGCGGCCGCACCCGGTCCGAGGAGCCGGGCAGGCTCGCGGACGCGGTGCTGTACGCCGGGCCGGGCTACCCGTACGCGGTCGAGGAGCCCGGCGCCGGTGCGGTCAGCGGGGAGCTGGTGACCGCCCTGCCCGAGGCGTACGAGGAGCTGCTCGCCGAGCTGGACCGGCTGGAGGAGTACGTGCCGGGGGATCCGCGCAGCCTGTACGAACGCGTCGAGCGGAAGGTCGTCCGGGCGGCGGACGGGGTCGCGGTCCGGGCCTGGGTGTACGTGGCCGCGCCCGCCGTCGCCACGCGGCTGCGGGCCCGGGGGCGGGCGATCGAGGGCGGCGACTGGCGGGCGCGGACGTGAGGGCCGTGCGCGGCTGAAACCGGCTCAGCCCCCGTACGGCCTCTTCGCCCTGGCCTCCCGCAACGCGTTCCCCCACCACACCAGTTGGTCCAGCATGGTCTTGGCCGCCGCGTCCGGGCCGGACGGGTCGCGCAGGGCCCCCCGGTCGCCGAAGGAGGCGCCGGCGTTGTGGAAGGAGACGGTGTCGCGGACCGTCACGGCGTGGAGTTCCGCGAAGACCTGGCGCAGGTGCTCGGCGGCGCGCAGGCCACCGGCCAGGCCCCCGTAGGACACGAGCCCGACGGGCTTGGCCTGCCATTCGGTGAAGTGCCAGTCGACGAGGTTCTTCAGACCCGCCGGGAAGGAGTGGTTGTACTCGGGGGTGAGGACCACGAACGCGTCCGCGCGGGCCAGCTTCGGGGTGATGCCGGACAGCGCGGCGGTCGCCTCCGGGGTCGGTTCGAGGGACATCGGCAGCGCGGCCTCGGCGACGTCCACGACCTCGGCGACCAGGTCGTCCCGGTCCCGGATGCGGCCGAGGAGCCAGTTCGCGACGACGGGGCCGAAGCGGCCGTGCCGGTTGCTGCCCACGACGAGGGTCAGCCGGAGCGGGTCGGCGGCGGTCCGCGGCAGGGCGGCTGGATCGGTAGCGGTTGTCTTCATGCGGCACAGCCTGGTACCTCAATCAAACTTGAGGTCAAGCGCCGGCCGCGCACGTTCGGGGTCACCCGTTCACACGCGCTCTCCGCGCTTTTCCGCACCTCGCCCACCGAACGCCCGTGACCTGCCGAAACGGTCGTCCAAGGCAGCCGGTCCGGCGCTGCCTGACACCCGTTCACCCCAATTCTGACGCCCCTTCAGCAAGCGCGGTCGTCCCGCTGCCCGTTACCTCGGAAGGGCAGGCGCCGACCGAACCGCTCGAAGGAGCACCGATGCGACGTATCCCCCCGCCGCTGACCGGTACCGCGCTCGCCGTCGCCGCCGCGGCCCTCGCCGCCGCCCCCGCGTACGGCGCGTCCGCCGGTGGCCTGGAGCTGTCCCCTGCCTCGGTCGTACCGGGCGGCCAGGTCACGGTGCGCACGACGGCCTGCGGCGACGGCGGCTCGGCGACGGGTGACGCCGGCGCGGTCGGGGCGGGTTCCGTCGACCTGGCGCCGGACGCGCACGGGCCGGGCGCGACCGGCCGGTTCCGGGTGCCGCCGAGCGCGCAGCCGGGAACGTACGAGATCATCGCGACCTGCACCGGCAGCGGCCGGCGGATCACCGGGGACCTGGTGGTCACGCTGACGCCGGTGCGCGAACAGGTCCATCCCCGGGGCAGCGTGAAGACGGGGGTCGGCGGCGCTCTGGGCCCCGATCCCGTGCAGACCGCGGCAGGTGTGGCGGCCCTCGCCGTCGCCGCCGCGGGCGGTACCTGGCTCCTGCATCGCCGGGCGAGAGGCGACGGGATCTGACGGACACCCTCCGCTGTCCGTCACCGGTACCGCAGGTCCCTCCCCTCCGGGTCCGACGCCCCTCGCGGCCCGGAGGGGGTACGGGGCCGGCTCAGAAAAGGGTGGGTATGCGCAGGTTCCCCAGGTTCGGCAGCGGTGTGCGCGATCCCGCGAACGCCGCCATGGCCGCCGTCACGGTGTTCGCCCTGTGCTCCGGGGTGTGGCTGCTGCGCGACGGCGCCGGGACGCACGCCCCGCCGCAGCCGTCCGCCGCGCAGGCCCGGGCCGGGCTGGACGGCCGGGCCGGTGAGCGGCCCGCCGTGCCCCCGCTGCCGCCCTCACCGCCCGACCGGATCCGCATCCCGGCGATCGGGGTGAACGCGCCGCTGACCGGGCTCGGCCTGACGAAGACCGGCAGCCTCGACGTGCCGCCCGCCGCGGAGAAGAACCTCGCCGGCTGGTACGAGGCCGGCACGACCCCCGGGGAGCGGGGCACGGCGATCGTCGCCGGCCACGTCGACAACGCCGACGGCCCCGCCGTGTTCTACGACCTCGGCGCCCTGGCCAGGGGCAGCACGATCGAGGTGGACCGGCGGGACGGCGGGGTCGCGGTGTTCACCGTGGACGCGGTGGAGGTCCACGCAGCGAAGGACTTCCCTGACGAGAAGGTCTACGGCGCCGCCGAACGCCCCGAGTTGCGGGTCATCACCTGCGGCGGCACCTACTCACGCGGCACCGGTTACCAGGGGAACGTCGTCGTCTTCGCCCATCTGACCGGGAGCCGGTGACAGGACGTTGGCCCTCCCCCAGTCCCCCAGCGGTTCCAGTGCCTCGTTCAGGGACACGCCCCGGGGCGTCAGCGAGTACTCCACGCGCGGTGGCACCTCGTCGTACGCCTCGCGGTGCACCAGACCGTCGGCCTCCATCTCCCGCAGGTGCGAGGCGAGCACCTTCTCGGTGACGCCGGGCAGCTCCCGGCGCAGCTCGCCGAAGCGGCAGGGCCGCTCGTGCAGCGCCCAGAGGATCAGCACCTTCCACTTGCCGCCGATCACATCCATCGCCGCGTCGATCCCGCAGACGTACGCGCCCGGCCGCCGTCCCGTCGTCCCCATGCCCGGTCCCCTCCCCCTTCGCTGCCTGGACTCTTCCCCCGGGGTAACCACCCACTTCGAAGTACGTACTTGAGCAGGCGCTTCCCCTACGACGAGCCTAAACGCCATGACCGACACCGCAGTTGCTCCCCGGACCCCTACCCGGACCCCTACTCCTCTCACCGTCCTCGGCACCGGTGCCATGGGCACCGCCCTCGCCCGGGCCTGGCTCGCCGGCGGGCACGAGGTGACCGTCTGGAACCGCACGCCCGCCCGTGCGGAGGCCCTCGCCGCCGAGGGCGCCGTCGTCGCCCGGAGCGCCGCCGAAGCCGTGGCCGCGAACCGGCTCGTGATCGTCTGCCTGCTCGACGACGCCTCCGTGGGCGACGCCCTCGACGGGGCCGGTCTCGCCGGGCGGGATCTGGTGAACCTGACGACCGGCACCCCGGGCGAGGGCCGGGCGCGTGCCGCCTGGGCGAAGGCGCGCGGTGCCCGGTTCCTGGACGGCGGGATCATGGCCGTACCGCCGATGATCGGGGTCGCGGGCTCCGGCGGCTACGTGCTCTACAGCGGCTCACCGGAGCTGTTCGAGGAGCACCGCGACACGTTCGCCGTCCCGGCCGGCACCCGTTACGTCGGAGCCGACCCGGGTTTCGCCGCGCTGCACGACGTGGCCCTGCTGAGCGCGATGAGCGGCATGTTCGCGGGCGTCACCCACGCCTTCGCGCTCATCCGCCCGGAGGACATCGCGCCGAAGGACTTCGCGCCGCTGCTGGCGGACTGGCTCACGGCGATGGCCCCGGCCGTGCACCAGAGCGCCGACCAGATCGAGAACGGCGACTACACCCGGAACGTCGTCTCCAACCTCGCGATGCAGGCCGCGGGCAACGCCACTTTGCTGCGCACGGCCGAGGAGCAGCGGGTCAGCCCGGAGCTGCTGACGCCGTACATGGAGCTGATGGAGCGCAGGCTCGCGCAGGGCCACGGGGACGAGGACGGCACGGGGATGGTCGAACTGCTGGACCTGCGGGCGGACTAGGCGATCCACTGCTCGTACGCCAGATTCCCCACCAGCGCGAACACCACCGTCAGCAGCACGATCCGGACGAAGCCGCTGCCCTTCTTCAGGGCGGTGTGGGCGCCGAGGGTGCCTCCCGCCAGGTTGAAGACGGCCATCAGGGCGGCCAGCTGCCACAGGACCGCCCCCTGCCAGGCGAAGGTCGCCAGCGCGCCCGCGTTGGTGCAGCAGTTGACGATCTTGGCGGTGGCGGAGGCCGTGACGAGGTCGAGGTGGAGGATCGCGGTGAGCGCGAGGACCAGGAACGTGCCGGTGCCGGGGCCGATGAGCCCGTCGTAGAAGCCGATGCCGAGGCCGGCCAGGCCGATCGCGGCGAGGATGCGGCGGGGGGTGGCCGGGCCGGTCGCGGGGGCCGTGCCGAAGGCCGGGCGCAGGATCACGAAGGCGGCGACCCCGAGCAGCACCACCATGATGACCGGCTTGAGGACCTCGGTGCTCATCCCGGCCGCGAAGAAGGCCCCGGCGGAGGAACCGGCGAGGGCGGCCAGCCCGATACGGACGGCCGTGCGGACGTCCACGGGAGCCTTGCGGGCGTATGTCACGGCCGCGCCCGTGGTGCCGACGATCGCGACGGCCTTGTTGGTGCCCAGCGCGTGAGCGGCGGGTGTGTCCGCCGGCAGCCCCAGCAGCAGCGCCGGCAGCAGCAGGAGGCCGCCCCCGCCGACCACGGCGTCGATCCAGCCTGCGGCGAGGGCCGCGACGCAGAGCAGGACGATCATGGTCAGCGATATGTCGGGCATGATCGCGACCCTATGCGAGGCCGGCGCGACGGTGCTGCGATGCCCCTCACAGCCACCGTCGCCGCACGTCAGGATCCCTCACACCCACCGCCCCGGCCCGCTGAGGGCAGCGTTCCCGGCGGGAAACAGAGGTGATGCTGCCGGGTAACACCGGCACCGCACGCTCAAGTGCATGACCTCGAATGAGCGTGTGGTGGTGATCGGCACCGGCCTGGCGGGCGTACGGCTCGCCCGGCGGCTCGGTGAGCTCGGCACGCCCGCGCTGCTGATCGGCGAGGAGGAGCACCGGCCCTACAACCGGGTGCTGCTCGCCGAGGTGCTGGCCGGGCGGTACAGCCCCGAGGTGATCGCTCTGCCGGCACCCGCGCAGGTCAGGCGCGGCCGGATCACCGGGATCGACCGCGAGCGGCGGACGCTCGCCTGTGCGGACGGGTCCGTGATCGCATACGACCGGCTCGTCCTCGCCACCGGCTCCAACCCGGTGCTGCCGCCGCTGCGCGGCCTGTTCACCGAGAACCACGAACTGCCCGAGGGCATCCACGCGTTCCGCACCATGGACGACTGCCTGGGCCTGTCCAAGGCAGTCCGTCCGGGTGTGAAGGCGGTCGTCATCGGCGGCGGGCTCCTCGGGGTCTCCGCCGCGCGGGCACTCGCCCGGCGCGGCGCCCAGGTCGTGCTCGCCCAGCAGTCCGAGCGGCTGATGGAGCGCCAGCTCGACCCGGCCGCCTCGAAGCTCGTCGAGCGGCACCTGACCGACCTGGGCGTGGAGGTGCACACCGAGTGCCGCGTCCGGGACGTGCGCTGCGTCGGCGGCGCCGTCCGCTCCGTGGAGATGGCCGACGGATACGCGCTCGACGCCGATCTGGTGGTCATCGCCTGCGGAGTGCATCCGCGGGTGGGCCTCGCCCAGGCCGCCGGCCTCGACGTCCGCAAGGGTGTCGTCGTCGACGACGAACTGCGCACCTCCGACCCGTACATCCACGCGATCGGCGACTGCGCCCAGCACGACGGCGTCCTCTACGGACTCGCCACTCCCGCGCTCGAACAGGCCGACGCGCTCGCGGAACTGCTCGCCGGTGACGCGAGCGCCCGCTACACCGGCACCCGTTCCCTGACCCGGCTCACGCTGAACGGGCACGACAGCCCCTTCGACCTCGCCGCGTTCGGCGAGACCGAGGCGCTGCCGGGCGACGACGTCGTCCAGCTCACCGACGCCACCCGCGGCACCTACCGCAAGGTCGTCGTCCGCGACGACCGCCTGGTCGGCGGGGTCCTCGTCGGCGAACTCGGCACCGTCGGCGCGCTCGCCCGCGCCTGGGAGGGAGCAGAGCCGCTCCCCTCCGACGGCGGCCCGCTGCTCCACCTGCTCACCAACGATGGAGGCTCCTGATGACCGCCACCCCGGAGGCCACGGAGGCCACCCCCACGATCGTGCTCGTCGGCCACGGCATGGTCGGCCAGCGCTTCCTCGAAGCGCTCGCCGAGCGCGGCCTGACCGCCACGCACCGCGTGGTCGTGCTCTGCGAGGAACCGCGCCCGGCCTACGACCGCGTGGCGCTCACCTCGTACTTCTCGGGGAAGACCCCCGAAGACCTGTCCATGACGGACATGGAGTTCATCGAGACGCACGGCATCGAGCTGTACGTCGGTGACCCGGCGACCGCCGTCGACCGAGAGGCCCGCAAGGTCACCGCCAGGTCCGGCGAGGTCTTCGACTACGACGTCCTCGTCCTCGCCACCGGCTCCTACCCCTTCGTCCCGCCCGTCCCGGGCAAGGACGCCGAGGGCTGTTTCGTCTACCGCACCATCGAGGACCTGCTCGCGATCGAGGAGTACGCGAAGTCGAAGGCCACGGTGGGTGCCGTGGTCGGCGGCGGTCTGCTCGGGCTGGAGGCGGCCGGTGCGCTCAAGGGGCTCGGACTCACCTCCCACATCGTGGAGTTCGCACCCCGGCTGATGCCAGTCCAGGTGGACGAGGGCGGCGGCGCGGCACTGCTGCGCACCATCGAGGAGATGGGCCTGACCGTGCACACGGGCGTGGGCACGCAGGAGATCCTGGTCGACGCCGAGGGCGCCGTCACCGGCATGAAGCTCTCCGACGGCTCCGAACTCGCCGCCGACATGGTGGTGTTCTCCGCCGGTGTGCGCCCCCGCGACCAGCTGGCCCGCGACTGCGGCCTGACGGTCGGCGAGCGCGGCGGCATCACGGTCGACGAGCAGTGCCGTACGGTCGCCGACCCGCACGTCTTCGCGATCGGCGAGTGCGCGCTGGCCTCCGACGGCCGGGTGTACGGCCTGGTGGCGCCGGGCTACGAGCAGGCCGAGACGGCCGCGGCCACGATCGCCTCGGACGAGGCGTCCTTCACCGGCGCCGACCTGTCCACCAAGCTGAAGCTGCTCGGCGTGGACGTGGCGTCCTTCGGCGACGCGCACGGCACCGCCGAGGACTGCCTGGATGTCGTCTACTCCGACTCCCGCGCGGGCCTGTACAAGAAGCTGGTCATCGGCCGCGACGGCACGCTGCTCGGCGGCATCCTGGTCGGCGACGCGGAGGCGTACGGCACGCTCAAGGCGTTCACCGGCTCGGTCCCGCCGGTCTCGCCCGAGTCGCTGGTGCTGCCGGCCGGAGCCGGGGAGTCCGTGCAGCTCGGCCCGTCGGCGTTGCCGGACGACGCGATCGTCTGCTCCTGCCACAACGTCTCCAAGGGCACGATCCGCGGCGCGGTCACCGACCACCAGTGCACGACCGTGCCCGAGGTGAAGAAGTGCACCAAGGCCGGCACCGGCTGCGGCTCCTGCGTGAAGGTCCTCGGCCAGCTCGTCAACGCCGAGCTGGAGGCGAGCGGCGTCGAGGTCGACAAGGGCCTGTGCGGCTGCTTCGCGCAGACCCGCGAGGAGCTCTACGAGATCGTCCTCGCCCTGCGCATCAACAGCTACCAGGACCTTCTCGACCGGCACGGCCGCGAGGAGGCCCGGGGCGGTGACGGCTGCGAGGTCTGCAAGCCGACCGTCGGCTCGATCATCGCCTCCCTCGCCCCCACGATCGGCGCGAGCGGCTACGTCCTGGACGGTGAGCAGGCGGCGTTGCAGGACACCAACGACCACTTCCTGGCCAACCTCCAGAAGAACGGCTCGTACTCGGTCGTCCCGCGGATCCCCGGTGGCGAGATCGCCCCGGAGAAGCTGATCGTCATCGGCGAGATCGCCCGCGACTTCGGCCTCTACACGAAGATCACCGGCGGCCAGCGGATCGACATGTTCGGTGCGCGCGTCGAGCAGCTTCCGGTGATCTGGGCGCGCTTGGTCGACGCCGGTTTCGAGTCCGGCCACGCCTACGGCAAGTCGCTGCGCACGGTGAAGTCCTGCGTCGGGCAGACCTGGTGCCGCTACGGCGTGCAGGACTCCGTGAAGATGGCGATCGACCTGGAGCTGCGCTACCGGGGTCTGCGCTCCCCGCACAAGCTGAAGTCGGCGGTCTCCGGCTGCCAGCGCGAGTGCGCCGAGGCGCAGTCGAAGGACTTCGGCGTGATCGCCACGGCCAACGGCTGGAACCTCTACGTCGGCGGCAACGGCGGCGCGACCCCGCGCCACGCGGACCTGCTCGCGCAGGACCTGTCGGACGCCGAACTGGTCCGCCTGATCGACCGGTTCCTGATGTTCTACATCCGCACCGCCGACCGCCTGGAGCGGACCTCGACCTGGCTGGAGCGGATCCCGGGCGGCCTCGAGCACGTGCGGGACGTCGTCGTCCACGACTCGCTCGGCATCTGCGACGAGCTGGAGCAGCTGATGCGGGCGCACGTCGCGCACTACCGCGACGAGTGGGCCGAGACCATCAACGACCCCGAGAAGCTCGCCCGGTTCGTGTCCTTCGTGAACGCCCCGGACACCCCGGACCCGGTCGTCGCCTTCGTGCCCGAGCGCGACCAGATGAAGCCCGACCTGCCGCTGCTGTCCATCGGCATGCGACCCGCCGACGTACTGGAAGGAAGCGCCCAGCGATGACCCTGGCACTGGAGACCACCGACCTCAAGGTCGAACTCGCCCTGGACGACGACTGGTTCACGGTCTGCGACCTGAGCACGCTGCTCCCGGGCCGCGGGGTGGCCGCCCTGTTGCCGGACGGCCGGCAGGCCGCGATCTTCCGCGACCGCTCGGGCGAGCTGTTCGCCATCGACAACCGCGACCCCTTCACCGGCGCGGCAGTCCTCTCCCGCGGCCTGACGGGCACGCACCAGGGCCGTCCGTTCGTCGCCTCGCCCCTGCTGAAGCAGCGCTTCGACCTGGCGTCCGGGCAGTGCCTGGACGACGAGGCGGTACGGGTGACGGCCTACAAGGTGCGGACGTCGTAGCGTCAGCGGTTCCCGGCCGAGTGTTCTTGACCGTACGTTCCGAAAAGGCCTAGGCTGCGACGCGTGGCCAGGACCAAGGAGTTCGATCCGGACGCCGCGCTCCAGGCAGCTCTAGAGCTGTTCTGGCGGCGCGGTTACGAGGCGACGTCGATGTCCGACCTCGTCGCCCACCTCGGCATCGGACGCGCCAGCATCTACGCGACCTTCGGCAACAAGCACGAGCTGTACCTGAAGGCGCTGGACCGCTACGACCGGGAGGGACTCCCGCCGATCCTGCGGGAGCTGTCCCAGCCGGGCCCCGCGCTGCCGGCCGTGCGCAAGCTCGTCCGGCGGTACGCGACGGAGGCCGCGGACGCCCGGGAACGCCTGAACGGCTGCATGATCACCAATGCGGCGGCCGAACTCGCCCCGCACGACCGGGCGACCGCCCGGCACGTGGAGCGCAACTGGGACCAGCTGGAGACCGTGCTGCACTCGGCGCTGGTCCGCGCCCAGGCGCAGGGGGAACTGCCCGCCGGACGCGACCCGCTCACCCTGGCCCGCATGCTGCTCGTCCTGCTCCAGGGCCTGCGCGTGGTCGGCAAGGCCTCACCGGACCCGGGGCGCGTCAGGGACGCGGCCGAACAGGCACTGGCACTTCTGGACTGAAAAGGCACCTCGGTCGAGGTGCCTTTCCTGCGCCTCGATAATGAACCGATCGTTCAAGAATTCTTCGCCACTTCGGCACGTCGACACGTCCGACACGTCGACACCTCCGACACTTCGAGAAAAGGACCGTCACATGACCACTGCACCGCACCGGGCCCGCTTCACCGACCGCACCGCCCTGGTCACCGGAGCCGGGTCCGGCATCGGACGCACGATCGCCCGCGCACTCGCGACGGAGGGCGCGAACGTCGTGGTGGTGGGCCGTCGGCGCGAGCCACTGGAGGAGACCGCGGAGTCGATCGAGGCCGCCGGCGGCAAGGCGCTGGCCGTCACGGCGGACGTGGCGCGGGCGGCGGAGGTCGAGGCGGCGGTGGCAGCCGCCGTCGGGCACTTCGGCTCCTTGGACGTGGCGGTGAACAACGCGGGCGTCTTCCGGGGCGGAGCCCCGCTGGCGGACCTCGCCGACGAGGACTGGCACACGCAGCTCGGCGTCAACGTCACCGGCGTGTTCCTCGCCCTCCGGGCGGAGATACGCCAGATGCGCACACAGCCGTCCGGCGGGGCGATCGTCAACATCGCCTCCACCTTCGGCGCCCACACCCGTCACCCCGGCGCCGCCGCGTACGCCGCCACCAAGGCGGCGGTGTCCGTCCTCACCCGAGGGGCCGCGCTCGACCACATCCGCGAGGGCATCCGCATCAACGCGGTCAGCCCCGGCGCCGTCGACACACCGATGTCGTTGCAGCCGGGCGAGACGGACGCCGACCGCTCGGCCCGCGCCCGGGCCACCCTCCCGCTCGGCCGCGTGACCACGACGGAGGAGGTGGCCGCGGCGGTCCTCCACCTGGCCTCCGACGACGCCGCCTCGACGGTGGGCACGGACCTGGTGGTGGACAGCGGCGCCACGGCCTGAGCGGCGCCACGACCTGAGCGGCGGCACGACCTGAGCGGCGGCAGGGCGAGGCCGTCTGACGGGATCGTGTCCGTCGGGTCCTGATCACGTCCGCTTCGGTGCCGGGGAGCGGGGTGCGTCGGCCGCGCGTTCGCAGTGCGGCCAGTCGCCGAAGTCGCGCTCCCGGCTCCACAGCTTCCGGGCCGCCCGGATGTTCCACTCCGGGTCCAGGGCCTCACGCGGTGTGCCGCCCAGTTCGCGCAGCCGGGCGTCGGAGATCTGGAACAGGCCCCAGTTCCGGGTGCCGTTGGTGTTGGGGAGGATGTGCAGCGGGTCGAGGAAGGACTGACAGTCGGCGATGGCCACCGCCTTGTCCGGCACCTCGGGGAACACCTCCCGGACCCGCTGCCGCACCTTCTGCGGCGGCCACACCCGCATCCGGACGGACGAGGTGTACAGCGCCTTCTTCGTCGGCTCCGCGACGACCCCGTTGGGCTGTAGTCCGGCGAGCACCTGGAAGGCCGTGACCCGGCGCAGGGTCTGGGGACCGAAGTCCCCGTCCACGCCGATGTCCGCGCCCTTGGCGTGCAGCAGGCGCTGCACCTCCCGCACGCACTCGTCGTGCTCGCCCATCGCGATCACCGGCGGACAGCCGGCCGAGAACAACGGCCGGACCGCCTCGCCGGTCCCGCCACCGGCACCGGCACCGGCACCGGCACCGGC
>NZ_WWIC01000262.1:0-15735 GCF_009872555.1 Streptomyces sp. SID5643 | reverse complement strand
CCCCGGCCCCTGGGGCAACGCCCGCCCCGGGCACCGGCCCGCCCGGGGCACGGCCCGCCCCGGCCGCCGCCGAACCGTCACTCGCGTGGCCCCCGAGAAGGCGCCTTTGCCCCCTGTGCTCGCAAAGATGCGGGGCATGGGTATACGCACGTTCCTCAGCCGCACGGCATCAGGCACGGCATCAGGCGTGGCTCTGTCGCCGGTCCCGGCGTTCGAGGCCGCCGCGAGTACGGTTCGCGTCCCCGTCACCTTCACCTCGGCCCTGCGCCACGCGACGACGGACCTCCGCCGGCGCCTGTCCCCCGGCCGGCGGCGGCTCGGCTCCACCGGCACCGGCGCCCTGCCCGCCGCCACGGCCCTGGCGGGCGCAGACGACCTGCCCGCCGCTCCCTTGCTCGTCGGCACCGACACGGATGCCCTGGCTGCACTCACGGGCCTCACCGGCACGGATGCTCTGTCCGCGCTGACAGGCCTCACCGGCACGGATGCTCTGTCCGCGCTCACGGGCCTCACCGGCACCGAGGCCCTGACTGCCCTCGTCGCCGTCACCGGCAACACACCCGCCGAGGCCCGGCCCCCCTGTGCACCCGAAGCCCCGGGCAAATCCCGCCCCTGGACCCGACTGGCCCGTGACTACCTGACCCTCGTCCTCACCCTGCTCCCGCGCCCCCGCCCCGCGCACACCACCATCACCGTGTACATCACGGCGGACAGCACGCTCAGCGAGCGGCCGGGCGGCTCGGCTCCGTCCCGGCGGCAGGGGCAGGAGCCGTGGGGACCGGAGCCGGACGCCGCGCCCTGACCACCACGGCGTAGAGCAGCAGCGCCGGGACGAGTCCCGCGCCCGCGCCGAAGCACACCGTCGGAACGATCTCCCACGGCTTCGCGGCAGAGCCCCAGTACGCCCACCACCGCGACGCCCGCTGCACCGCCCCCACCAGCGCGAAGCCGCCGATCAGGGCAGCGGCCGCCCACCGGTCCCGTACCGCGAGGACGGGGACCCCCGCCGGCTCGTGTGCGGGCGTCCGTCGCAGCGCACGCGCCACGAACACGGCGATCACGACCGCGGCCACCGCCGAACCGCCGTACTGCAGGTACCAGTACAGCGGCGAGCCCGCCACCTCCCGGCCCAGCACCGGAAACAACCGCATGCCCCACCGGTCGAGATGCGTGAACGCGTCCCACACCACATGGGTCAGCGCACCGAGCACCGCGGAGACGTACCACCGCGCCACCAGCGACGGCCGCACCCGCTCGCGCGGCGCCCCGCACCGCAGCAGGGCCGCCACCCGCCCCTGCCGGGCCCGCGGGAGCAGCGCGACGAGCGGTTCACGCGCCAGCAGCCACAGCCCCACCAGCGCCCAGGCGATGAGCACATCGACGGTGAAGACCCCCGGAAGGGCGTGCGTGACGTCACCGAACTCCATCGCCCCGGACAGCACACTCGCCGCGTAGTAGGTCATGTCGGGCGCGAAGGAACCCGCCACGAGCACGGCGGGCACCAGCGGGCCCCGGCCCGTGCCGTCGGTGCGTACGGCGGGCAGCACGGCTGCCGCATGGCTCAGCGTGAACGGCAACTCGGCTCCCCGCGACGGTTGTTGCACCGGACCGGGACGCCCGGCGGTGAGTGGCCCAGTATGCGGGATGCCGGTCCGCGGACGACGTCACGCGGCACACATGACCAACTGGTGAAAAACGGTCACGAACGGGTGCCCGAGCAAAGGAAGTTGTCGTAGGGTCGCCAGAGTCGCCGCGCGGGGAGTGCGTCGATCACGTGAACGCGGTAAAGAGCAGAGCACGCAAGAGAACAGAGTTGTGGCCGTCGGAGGGCAACCCCTCGGGCGGTTGGATCGTCACAACAGGGCGAACACTGCAGACGTAGACCGGGCGCTGCGGCGTCCACGGGAGGGGTTCACTCTATGGCGGCGCAATTCGGCAGGAGGCTGCGCAAGGGAGCGGCGACCACCGCCGTGGCCGCGGTTGCGGTCGCGGCCCTGTCCGCCTCCCAGGCTCCGGGTGTCAACGACCACGGCAGACAGACCGCCGCCGACGCCACCCCCTCACCCGAAGCGAGTGCCTCCGACGGCAGCGCCACGGGCAACTCGCCGTACTACACGGATCTGCCTCCGCTCAAGAGCCCGAACCCGTCACCGTCCACGGGCCCCGGCCCGGGCGGCACGGGCGTCACGGAAGCCGGCATCCCCGCGACCGTCCTCGACGCCTACAAGAAGGCCGAGACCGCGCTGCGCGAAAAGAAGCCGGGCTGCAACCTTCCCTGGCAACTCCTCGCCGCCATCGGCCGGGTGGAGTCGGGACAGGCTCGTGGCGGCCAGGTCAGGGCCGACGGCACCACCATCAAGCCGATCCTGGGCCCGCAGCTCGACGGCAACGGCTTCGCCCTCATCAAGGACACCGACAACGGCGCGTACGACGGCAACAGCACGTACGACTCGGCCGTCGGCCCCATGCAGTTCATCCCCTCCACCTGGGCGTGGGCCGGCCGCGACGGCAACGCGGACGGCAAGAAGGACCCCAACAACATCTACGACGCCGCGCTCGCCGCCGGCCACTACCTGTGCCGCAACAACAGGGACCTGTCCGACCAGGACGATCTCGACCGTGCGATCCTCAGCTACAACCAGTCGCGGGAGTACCTGAGCCTCGTGATGAGGTGGCTGGAGTACTACCGCAAGGGCACGCACGAGGTCCCGGACGGCACCGGCACGCTGCCCGGCAACCGCAGCGACGACGGCGCGGGCGCGAGCCCCACGCCCACCACGCCGGGCACCACCCCTCCCGGCAGCTCGACGCCCGGGCCCGACCGTCCCAAGCCCGGCAAACCGGGCAAGCCCGGGAAGCCCGGCGGCGGTACGACGACCCCGAAGCCGCCCACCACGCCGCCCGGTACGCCGTCCGCGCCGCCCACGACGTCTCCCACGCCCACCGACACGGTGGACCACCTGGAGGACGCCGGAACCGCGAAGCTCACCGCCATGGCGGGCGACGCGTTCAGCAAGCGGATCAGCACCCGCGCCGAGACGGAGGCCGGCAAGGCCGTCGCCAAGGTCAGGGTCCGCTTCACGATCGTCGGCGACACGGACACCACCTTCACCGGCGGTGAGAGCGTGGCCACGGTTGCCACCAACAGCTCCGGCGTGGCCGTGGCGCCCGCCCTCCAGGCGGGGGAGACGATCGGAGCGGTCACCGTCCGCGCCACCGTCGTGGGCCGTACCGTCCCGGGCCTCGACTACAAGGCCACCGTCACCGAGCGCGCGGCGGACACCCTCGTCCGCACCGGTGACACCGCACTGACCTGCGCCCCGGGCGGCGAGTTCGCGAACCAGGTCGAGGTGAAAGCCACGTACAACGGTGCCGTCGCCGACGGTGTCGCGGCCACCGCCACGCTGATCGCGTCCGCGGGCGACGCGACCGCCAGCGACAAGGGCCCCTACTTCAAGGACGCCGACGGCAAGACCGTCCGCAGCCTCACGGGCCTGAAGACGGACGCCAAGGGCCTGCTGAAGCTGCCGAAGCTGTACGCGGACGACACGACCGGCACGTTCCTGCTGCGCATCACCACGGCCGGCGGAGCGGCGCTCACCGTCGAACTGACCGTGGCGGCGGCCGAGACGTCCTCGCCGAGCGCTTCGGCCAGTCCGAGCGCGTAGCTCTCAGGTACGACACGCGACGCCCCTCCGCATGAGGAGGGGCGTCGTTGTGTGTGCAACGTGTTCTCATCTCCGCCGCTCGTTGCTACGGTGCCGAGAAACCTGACGGGGTATCAGTTCTTCCCGTCGTGACCCGTGGGGAGGTTCCGTATGCGCGCCCTCATCGCTGCCGCCACCGGTCTCGCCGTCGCGTTCGCCGTGGTCCTGACGCTGACCGCCCTCGGCACCTCCTCGGGCGGGACGTCCCCGAAGCCGCTGCTGACGACCGTGCCCGCACACCCCTGACCGCCCGCCCGGGAGGGAGGCCGAGATGCGCCGCAAGGCCGGCCTGGTCCTGCTCGCCCTCGCCGTGTTCTTCGCGGCCCTGTCACCGCTGCTGCGCTGGTACGCCTTCCCGCGCCTCGCCAAGGTCCCCGCGAACCAGTACCAGGACATGGTCCTGGAGGCGAAGGACGCCACCCTCCTCGACTACGGCACCATGCGGGCGAAGAAGGTCCCCAAGGTCACCATCGTCCAGACCCTCAAGGGCAACGTGGAGGCCTCCGAGCGGATCGAGGAGTCGGCCGGGCGGGACGTCGTCGTCTGGGACGGCCTGTCCTACGTCGTCGGCCCCGACGGCAAGATGGTCTCCAAGATCCCCGAGCGCTACATCTTCGACGCCCACACCCAGGAACCCGTCCACGCCACCGGCGAGATGGTCGACGGCGACCCGGTGCGCCGCACGGGCATCGAGTTCAAATGGCCGTTCCTGACGGAGAAACGGGCCTACGAGTACTTCGACGCCCAAGCCCGCCTCACCGCGCCCATCACCTACGAGGGCACCCGGGACTTCCGCGGTCTGGAGGTCTACTACTTCGAGCAGACCATCCCCTGGACCCAGGTGAAGATCCCGAAGACCCTCCCCGTCGAGGGTCTCACCCCCGAGACGGTGGCACGGACCGGCACGACCCGCTGGTATACCACGGTCCGCAAGTTCTGGGTCGAACCCCTCACCGGGGCGCCCGTGTACGGAGAGGAGATCCACCGCGAGGAACTGCGCGGCGGCACCCTCCTCGGCGACCGCGACAAGGTGACCGCGTTCGCCGGCCACGTGAAGATGCGCGAGGACTACATCACGCACACCGTCGACCTGGTGAAGTCCCAGCGCCTGCTCATCCTGCTGATGACGTCCTACCTGCCCTGGGGCTTCCTGACCCTCGGTGTCCTCCTGCTGGCCCTCGCGCTGTACCTGGAGGCGCGCAGCCGCCGCCCCTCGGGCCCGGCGCCCAGGGCGGCCGGGGAACCGTCGTCGGTCAGCGCCTGAGCCGAGCGTTGGTGTGCCGGGTCGGCTCGGCACCCGCCGGGTCCTCGGGCCACGGATGCTTCGGGTAGCGCCCCCGCAGCTCCGCCCGTACGCCCCTGTAGCCGTCCCGCCAGAACGAGGCGAGATCGGCGGTGACGGCGGCCGGGCGCCCCGCCGGGGACAGCAGGTGCACGAGCAGCGGCACCCCGGCGACCCGGGGCGACTCCTGGAGCCCGAACATCTCCTGGAGCTTCACCGCCAGCACGGGCTGCTCGGGCCGGGAGTAGTCGATCCGGATCCTCGAACCGCTCGGCACCGTCATCCGCTCCGGGGCCAGCTCGTCGAGCCGCCCCGCCTCGCCGGAGGACCAGGGCAGCAGCCGGGCGAGCGCCTGCCCGGCGTCGATCCGCGCCAGATCGGCCCGCCGCCGCGCCCGGCCGAGTTCCGGCTCCAGCCACTCCTCCACGCGCGCGTGCAGCGCGTCGTCGGCCACGTCCGGCCAGGGCGCCCCGGCATGGAGCCGCAGGAACGCCAGCCGCTGCCGCAGGGCCTCGGCCTCCGCCGACCACCGCAACAGTCCGAACCCCTCCCGCCGGAGCCCGTCGAGCAGCGCGTCGCGCACCAGTCCCGGGTCGGGGTCCTTCAGCGCCCGCACGGCCAGTTCCACGGCTCCCAGCCGCTCCACCCTCCGCGCGACGACGTCCCCGCCGTCCCACCGGACCTCGTCCCGCTCGTCGAGCAGCGCGCCCGCGGCGAGCCGGGCCACGTCCTCGTCCACGACCGCCCCCGACTGCACGCGCGCGTGCCCCTTGCCGACGGGCCGGTCCGCCACGGCGACGGCCACCCACTGCGCCCCGCGCAGCGCGCTCCCCGCGCCGGCCTCCGCCCGCGTCCCCGACACCATGAGATACGACCCGCCGTCGGCCCTGGCGACCCGTTCGGGAAAGGCGAGCGCGGCGACGAGGCCGGCCTGCTGCTCCTCGGAGAGACCCGCCGGCGTCTCCGCTTCCGCCGCCTTGCCGGACACACCGGAAACGGCGGCCCGCAGCCGCCGGACCTCCGTCCGCCACCGCGAGGAGTAGGCGTCACCTCCGTGCCGAGCACGACGCAGAGCACCGGCCAGATCGTCGCCGTACTCCCGCGGAGCCTCCTCGCTCAACAGCGCCACGACCTCCGCAGCCCGCTCGGCCCCCGTGAACGGGACGGAGTCGAGCAGGGCCCGCCCCAGCCGGGGGTGCACCCCCACCCGGCTCAGCCGGACTCCCCGCTCCGTGGCCCGCCCGGCGGAGTCCACCGCCCCCACCGCCGCCAAGACCTGCCGCGCCGCCGACATCGCCCCACCCGGCGGCCCGTCCAGCAGCGCCAGACCCGACGCGTCCGGATCCCCCCAGCACGCCACCTGAAGGGCGAACGCCGTCAGGTCGGCCACCTTGATCTCCGGTGACGGGAACCGCGGCAGACGGGCATCCTCGGCCTCCGCCCAGCAGCGGTACACCGCCCCCGGCGCCTCACGCCCGGCCCGCCCCGCCCGCTGCCGCCCGGCCGCCTGCGACGCCCGCACCGTCGTCAGCGCGCTCAGCCCGCGCGCGTGGTCCACCCGCGGCTCGCGCGCCAGCCCCGAATCCACGACGACCCGGACCCCCGGCACCGTCAGCGACGACTCCGCGACGGACGTGGCCAGCACGACGCGCCGCCGCTCCCCGGGCAGCAGCACCGCGTCCTGCACGGCCGCCGGCGCCCGCCCGTGCACCTGGAGCACCTCGACCCCACCGAGCCCCGCGAGCTGCCCGGCGACCCGGGCGATCTCGCCCACTCCCGGCAGGAAGCACAACACGTCCCCCTCCCGCTCGGCCAGCGCCCGCCGCACCACGGACGCCACATGTGTCAGCAGCGCCGGATCGACCCGCATCCCGTGCGGCGGGCGTACGGGCCGCACCGGCGGCGCCCACACGGTCTCCACCGGATACGCCGTGCCCTGCGCCTCGACCACCGGCGCACCGCCCAGCAGCCGCGCCCACCCCTGCGCGTCGGTCGTCGCCGAGGCGGCCACCAGCCGCAGCTCCGGCCGCAGGTTCTGCCGTACGTCCCAGAGGAAGGCCGCGGCCGTGTCCGCGTCCAGGTGCCGCTCGTGGCACTCGTCGAGCACCACAGCGTCCACGCCGGCCAGCTCCTGGTCCCGTTGCAGCCGCTGGAGGAGCACACCGGTCGTCACGACCTCCACGCGCGTGTGCCGCCCGACGACCCGTTCCCCGCGCACGGTGTGGCCGACGCTCTCGCCCGGCTTCTCGCCCAGCAGCCACGCCATCCGGCGCGCAGCGGCCCGGGCCGCGATCCGCCGCGGCTCGGCCACGATCACCCGCCGCTCGGGCCCCTCCCCGAGCAGCCCCGCGAGCGCCAGCGGCACCAGCGTCGTCTTGCCGGTGCCGGGCGGCGCCACCAGGACGGCGGTGCCGTGCCCGTCGAGGGCTTCGCGCAGGGCGGGCAGGGCACCGCGTACGGGCAGGGAGGTCAGGGCGTCGTCACGGATCACGCCATCAGTGTCGTACGCCCGGGCAGAAGTCGTTGGCGGCTCAGTCCCGCTCGCACACGAAGATCGCCGTCCCCGGGATCAGGTTCCCGCGCAACGGCGACCAGCCGCCCCACTCGGAGGTGTTCCACACGGGCCACTCCGGCTCCACCAGGTCGACCAGACGGAATCCCGACGCCACCACGTCCCGGACGCGGTCGCCCAGCGTGCGGTGGTGCTCGACGTAGACCGCATGGCCCTCGTCGTCCTGCTCGACGTAAGGGGTGCGGTCGAAATAGGAAGCCGACACCGACAGGCCTTCCGGCCCCGGCTCGTCCGGGAAGGCCCAGCGGATCGGATGCGTCACCGAGAACACGAGCCTACCCCCGGGCCGCAGCACCCGGCGCACCTCCCGCAGGACCTGGCGCGGATCGGCGACGAAGGGCAGCGCCCCGTACGCCGAGCAGGCCAGGTCGAACGAGCCGTCCGCGAAGGGCAGCGCACCGGCGTCGGCGCACACCAGGGGGAAGGAACCGCCGATGCGCAGCGCGTGCTGGAGCTGCCGGTGCGAGATGTCCAGGGCGACCGGACGCGCGCCCTGGGCGGTCAGCCAGCGCGAGCACTGGGCGGCGCCGGCGCCGATCTCCAGCACGTCGCGGCCCTTCAGCCCCTCCGGCGGGCCCAGCAGTTCGGCCTCCACCTCGTCCAGGCCCTCGGGGCCCCAGACGAAGCGGTCGTCGCCGAGGAACGTGCCGTGCTCGATCTGGTACTCGTCCGCGTTGCGGTCCCACCAGCCACGATTGGCCCGGGAGCTTTCCGCGACATCGGCATCACGCCGGGTGGCCTCGGGTTCGGGCGCTTCGGACTCTTGGATGATCGGCTCCCTCGTCGTACTCTTCCGTCCAGCCGGTCCCGGTGGCGTCACAAAGGGGACGTCGTACGGCCCGCGTGGCCTCGGACGACACGACTTGTGCCGGGAATGCGGCGATCCGCCCCGCGTGGGCGGCTTCGCGCATTGACCCTGCCCGGCTGCCCCCGTATGCTACAAGTTGCGCTGCGGGCCTGCGCACCTCAGACGTAGCAGGCTGCGCTCGCATCTGTATGTATGTCCCCTCGGTTGTCGAGGCGCCACCGTTTCTGAGTGGCGCTTCCTTGGCTGTCCGGCTTCTGCAGAGCGAAACGGGCTCCCGGCGTAGCAGTACCTACGACTTCAATGTCCGTACCGGAGCCCTTTCCCACATGACGAGCAGCACCGAGACCACCGCCACCACCCCGCAGGTAGCGGTCAACGACATCGGTAACGAGGAAGCCTTCCTCGCCGCGATCGACGAGACGATCAAGTACTTCAACGACGGCGACATCGTCGACGGCGTCATCGTGAAGGTCGACCGGGACGAGGTCCTGCTCGACATCGGTTACAAGACCGAAGGCGTGATCCCGAGCCGTGAGCTCTCGATCAAGCACGACGTCGACCCCAACGAGGTCGTCGCCGTCGGTGACGAGATCGAAGCCCTTGTTCTCCAGAAGGAGGACAAGGAAGGCCGCCTGATCCTCTCGAAGAAGCGCGCCCAGTACGAGCGTGCCTGGGGCACCATCGAGAAGATCAAGGAAGAGGACGGGATCGTCACCGGTACCGTCATCGAGGTCGTCAAGGGTGGTCTCATCCTCGACATCGGCCTCCGTGGCTTCCTTCCGGCCTCCCTGGTCGAGATGCGCCGCGTCCGCGACCTCCAGCCCTACGTGGGCAAGGAGCTCGAGGCCAAGATCATCGAGCTGGACAAGAACCGCAACAACGTGGTCCTGTCCCGCCGTGCCTGGCTGGAGCAGACCCAGTCCGAGGTCCGCCAGACGTTCCTCACGACCCTCCAGAAGGGTCAGGTCCGTTCCGGCGTCGTCTCCTCGATCGTCAACTTCGGCGCCTTCGTGGACCTGGGTGGCGTCGACGGTCTGGTTCACGTCTCCGAGCTCTCCTGGAAGCACATCGACCACCCGTCCGAGGTTGTCGAGGTCGGCCAGGAAGTCACCGTCGAGGTTCTCGACGTCGACATGGACCGCGAGCGTGTCTCCCTGTCGCTGAAGGCGACCCAGGAAGACCCGTGGCAGCAGTTCGCCCGCACCCACCAGATCGGCCAGGTCGTGCCCGGCAAGGTCACGAAGCTGGTTCCGTTCGGTGCGTTCGTCCGCGTGGACGAGGGCATCGAGGGTCTGGTCCACATCTCCGAGCTGGCCGAGCGCCACGTGGAGATCCCGGAGCAGGTCGTCCAGGTCAACGACGAGATCTTCGTCAAGGTCATCGACATCGACCTCGAGCGCCGTCGCATCAGCCTCTCGCTGAAGCAGGCCAACGAGTCCTTCGGTGCCGACCCGGCCTCGGTCGAGTTCGACCCGACCCTGTACGGCATGGCCGCGTCCTACGACGACCAGGGCAACTACATCTACCCCGAGGGCTTCGACCCCGAGACCAACGACTGGCTCGAGGGCTACGAGACCCAGCGCGAGGCGTGGGAGACCCAGTACGCCGAGGCGCAGCAGCGCTTCGAGCAGCACCAGGCGCAGGTCATCAAGTCCCGCGAGGCGGACGAGAAGGCCGCTGCCGAGGGTGGCGAGGCTGCCGCTCCGGCCGCTTCCGGCGGTGGCGGTTCGTACTCCTCCGAGGGCCCGGACAACTCCGGCGCGCTGGCCTCGGACGAGGCGCTTGCCGCGCTGCGCGAGAAGCTGGCCGGTGGCCAGAGCTGACGTCGGCTTCTAGCTGAGGGCAGTTGAAGGCTTGAGGGACCGTACCTTCCGGGGTGCGGTCCCTCAGTCGTGTCGTCCTTCGTCCGGCTGCGGGTGGCCGGTGGCTGATCGCAGTCCTCCGGGTCCCTGAAGGCGCACCCCGGCCGCCGGTCAAGATCATGCATCTCCTCCTGCGGGAATGCCCATGCCCGCAACGGCGTTGTGGAGTGTGAACACGAGGAGGAGCGGTCACTGTGCTTGATCCGCAGGATTTGTACGCCTGGGAGCCGAAGGGGCTGGCTGTCGTCGACATGGCGCTCGCCCAGGAGTCGGCCGGACTTGTCATGCTCTACCACTTCGACGGATACATCGACGCGGGCGAGACGGGCGACCAGATCGTCGACCGGGTGCTCGACTCGCTGCCGCACCAGCTGGTCGCCCGCTTCGACCACGACCGGCTCGTTGACTACCGCGCCCGCCGCCCGCTGCTGACGTTCAAGCGCGACCGCTGGAGCGACTACGAGGACCCCGCCCTTGAGGTGCGGCTCGTCCAGGACGCCACCGGCGCGCCCTTCCTGTTGCTGTCCGGCCCCGAGCCGGACGTGGAGTGGGAGCGCTTCGCCGCCGCCGTGAAGCAGATCGTGGAGCGGCTCGGAGTCCGCCTCTCCGTGAACTTCCACGGCATCCCGATGGGCGTCCCGCACACCCGGCCCGTCGGCCTGACCCCGCACGGCAACCGCACCGACCTCGTCCCGGGCCACCCCAGCCCCTTCGAAGAGGCGCAGGTGCCCGGCAGCGCCGAGTCCCTCATCGAGTACCGCCTGCTCCAGGCCGGACACGACGTCCTGGGCGTGGCAGCCCACGTCCCGCACTACATCGCCCGCTCCCCCTACCCGGACGCCGCCCTGACGGTGCTGGAGGCCATCACGGCGGCGACCGGACTGGTCCTGCCGGGCATCGCCCACACCCTGCGCTCGGAGGCCCACCGCACCCAGACGGAGATCGACCGGCAGATCCGCGAGGGCGACGAGGACCTCACCGCGCTCATCGACGGCCTGGAGCACCAGTACGACGCCGTCGCCGGCGCCGAGACCCGCGGCAACATGCTCGCCGAGCCGGTGGACATCCCGTCGGCGGACGAGATCGGCCAGGAGTTCGAGAAGTTCCTGGCGGAACGAGAAGGCGACAACTGACCCCGGGGCGGCCCGGCGGGGGCCCTGTCGGTGGCAGGGCCTAAGCTGCGGGACATGCTGAAGGTGGGCCTGACCGGCGGCATCGGCGCCGGCAAGAGTGAGGTGTCACGGCTGCTCGTCGCGTGCGGCGCTGTGCTGATCGACGCGGACCGCATCGCGCGGGAGGTCGTCGCACCGGGGACACCGGGGCTCGCCTCGGTCGTCGAGGCCTTCGGGGAGGAGATCCTCGCCGCCGACGGCAGCCTGGACCGGCCCCGCCTCGGCGCCATCGTCTTCGCCGACGCGGACCGGCTCGCCACTCTCAACTCGATCGTGCACCCCCTGGTGGGTGCCCGCTCCCGCGAGCTGGAGGAGGCCGCCGCCGAGGACGCGGTCGTCATCCACGACGTCCCGCTCCTCACGGAGAACGGCCTGGCACCGCTGTACGACCTGGTGATCGTCGTCGATGCGGCTCCCGAGACCCAGCTCGACCGGCTCGTCCGGCTGCGTGGCATGACCGAGGAGGATGCCCGCGCCCGGATGGCCGCCCAGGCGACGCGCGAGCAGCGCCGGGAGATCGCGGACATCGTGATCGACAACGACGTCCCGCTGGAGGACCTGGAGCGGCGCGTGAAGGACGTGTGGGCCGAGCTGGTGCGCAGGTCACAGGCGTCCCGGTCGTCCCCCTCGGAATAGCGGCACCCCGTGGGAGCGTTGAACCCGTCCAGTGAGGGAAGGACTCTGCCGTGCCCGAGACCAGCGGTTCGACCGGACGTACCCCGGAGACGCATGTCATCGACTTCCGCGCCGCCGAGCAACTGCTCGCGGCGCGAGACCCGCGGGGCGCGGTGAAGCTGCTCGACGGGGTCATCGCCACGCACCCGGAGAACACCGCGGCGCGGCTGCTGCGGGCGCGTGCCTTCTTCGCCGCCGCGCAGCTGAGGCCGGCGGAGCTGGAGTTCCAGATCGTCCTGGAGCGGGAGCCGGACAACGCTTTCGCGCACTTCGCGCTCGCCCGTACCTATGAGCGTCAGGGCCGTCCCGACCAGGCGAAACGCCACTTCCGCCTCGCGGCAGCCCTCGACCCGAACCCGGAGTTCCTGAAGGCGGCGAACTTCGACTCGTGAGCCGTCCCCGCCCCCGTCCGCGTCAAGGGCGTCGGTCCGGAGGGTGGTACGGCGGGATGTCCGGGCCCGGCTGGTAGTGCGGGCCCTGCCGGATGCGCCGCAGGACGACGGCCAGGTCGATCGTGACGATCAGCAGCAGCACTCCGCAGGCGATGGCCCACCCGTTCCGCCCGGCGATCGCGAACGCCACCGTCCCGAAGAGCGCCCAGACCAGCCCCCACACGCTCAGCCAGAAGCGCGCCCGCAGGGCACTGCGCGCGGTCCGCGGTTCACTGCCTGTACGCATCCTTCGATCACCACTCCTCCTTGCAACGTACTCTTCCCGGCGAGGGTTCACCAAGGCCGACAGGGGGAGCCGCCCATGCTGCCGGACGCCGACGCACTGCCCGAGACCCTGCTCGACCTGGCGGTCCCGCACGAGGACATCAACGACCTGGTCGCCCTGCGACGGACGCTCAGCGAGGACGCCGGGGCCATGAGGCTCGTGCAGGAGTGTGTCGAGGAACTGGTACGGGACATCGGAGAGGCCGGGGTCGAGGTGCCGCTCGCCGAGCGCGTCGCCGAAGCCCCGGCCGCGCTGGGTCCGTACTTCGCCGTGTACGTGTTCGTCGCGGCGCTGCCGTACACGCGCTCCTACCACCGCGAGCGGGGTGTCACGGCCGACGTCAGCCGTCGCACCCTCGCCGACCTCGGCCGGAACATGGCGTTCCACCGGCGTCGGCACGGCAGGGGAGGGGTGGAGGCCCCGCAGTGGCTCACCCATCACTTCCGCGGTGAGCTGTACCAGCTGGGGCGGCTCCAGTTCGAGCGGGCCCGCCTCGGGCAGCGGACGGGGCGGGCGGTGGCGCGGGCCGGGCTGGACGTGGTGCCGGGGGAGCCCTGCCTGAACCTGCACATCCCCGACTTCCAGGGGCCGCTGACACCGGCGGCCTGCGACCGGTCCCTGGAACTGGCACGGGAGTTCTTCGCCCGCCATTTCCCGAGGGAACGGCACCGGGTGGCGGTGTGCCATTCCTGGTTGCTCGACCCGCAGTTGAAACAGCATCTCGGCCCGGACTCCAACATCGTCCGCTTCCAGGAACGCTTCGAGCCCGGCCGTGACCCCGGTGAGGAGCCTGAACCGGCGGACACCGAGCCCGTCCGTTTCGTCTTCGGGGACCCGGACCTGCCGGTGGCCGGTCTGCCGAGGCGCACTTCGGTGGAGCGGGCGGTGGGGGACCACCTGCGGTCGGGCGGTCACTGGTACGTGCGGCACGGTTGGTTCCGGCTGTAGTCGTCGCGCTCCCACTCCCTGCTCACCTCGCCCCGTTCACTCGGTGGGGTGAAGACTGCCGGCACGGGAACGGGCGTGCGGACGCGGCCCGTTGGACGGGCATGGAGATGAAAATGCGTGAGGGGTACGAGGGGACGGGGCCCGGGGCCATCACTCCGGACGGCTGCGCGGTCGAGCTCTACTCCCGGCTGCCCGTCGGGGACGAGCCGGACGTCATCGCCGCCGCCGTCCCCGAGGGCGCGAGCATCCTGGAACTCGGCAGCGGTGTCGGCCGGATGACCCACGCACTGCTGGAGCGTGGATTCACGGTCACGGCGGTGGACGAATCCGCCCCGATGCTGGAGCACGTGCACGGCGCGCGCACGATATGCAGCCCGATCGAGGAACTCGACCTGGGCGAGACGTTCGACGTGGTACTGCTCGCGTCGTTCCTCGTGCACACGGGAGACGCCGAGGTACGGCGCGGCCTGCTGAGCACCTGCGCACGCCATGTCGCGCAGGGCGGCTGCGTCCTGATCCAGCGGGAGGGCGAGGACTACCACGAGAACGTGCCGCGCGAGCGCAAGGACCGCAGCGGTTTCACCGTGCGGATCGCGTCGTCGGAGCCGGTCGGCGACGGGGTCCACTCGGTGCGCGCGGAGTACGAGTTCCCGGACGCGATCTGGACCCAGACGTTCCGGGCGCGGCCCCTGACCAAGGAGCAGTTCGAGGAGGCCCTTCGGGAGGCGGGCCTGAAGGTGGACCGCTATCTGACGGAGGACCGGATATGGGTGCGGGCGGTGCCGGCGGTCCAGGCGGCTGGGTGGGTGAGGGGCTGCCCGGGGGAGTGGATCCGGGGCGGCTGAGCGACTACGACACGGTCGCGACCTCCCTGGCGGTCCTCGGCGACACGGAGCTGCGCGCCCTGGTGGACAGGGCCACCCCGTTGGGCACGGCATCGGCGGATC
The DNA here is from genome assembly GCF_009872555.1 of Streptomyces sp. SID5643. Taxonomy (NCBI): domain Bacteria; kingdom Bacillati; phylum Actinomycetota; class Actinomycetes; order Kitasatosporales; family Streptomycetaceae; genus Streptomyces; species Streptomyces sp. SID5643. Next base: position 1,045 of record NZ_WWIC01000262.1, on the reverse strand, counting down.
ATCGGCCCGGCTGGACGTGTCCGGCACACCGGTCTTCGTCAAACGCGTGCCCCTCACGGCTCTGGAACCGCGGCCCGAGCACCGCCGGTCGACAGCCAATCTGTTCGGACTGCCGATGATCTGCCAGTACGGAATCGGTGGCCCCGCGTTCGGGGCGTGGCAGGAGGTCGGCGCGCACACCACGGAAGAGCCGGACGACTCCTTGCCCGAGGAAGAGACTCGAACGGCTCTGCCCGTGACGGGCGGTGGGCGTTGGGGCGGTGGCCCACGGTGACGATCTGCTCGGTGTCCTTCGGTGTCCCTCAGTGTCGCTCTGCGTCTCGGCTGCGATGAGTTTCGGGGCGATGGGAGGTCTGTCCCTCCGACACCGCGACATCCCACGGACCGCTTCCCCCAGGAGACTTCCATGTCCGAAGCCACCGCTGCCGTCACCGCCGACTCCACCCCGGCCGGCGTCGTCATCGCCGAGTCCGCGACCGCCCGGGGGCGGCGTGCCCGGATCGCCCTGCGCGCCTTGCAGGTTGCGCTCGCCCTCTTCTACGCGATCGCCAGCGCCCTGCCCAAGCTGATCGGGCATGCGTCGGCTGCCGAGTCGTTCGAGCGGCTCGGCTGGGGCAGCGCGGGGATGTACACCATCGGCGCGCTCGAACTGGCCGGGGCGATCGCCCTGTTGATCCCGGTGCTCCAGTCGGTGGCGGCGATGGCGCTGGGCGCGCTGATGGTGGGCGCGTTCGTCGTGCAGATATCCGTCTTCGACGGGCAGTATGCGGCGACGCCGGTGATTCTGATCGTGCCGCTCACCCTCATCGCGTGGGCACGGCGGGAGCACAACGCGGAGCTGCTGCGGCTGCTGCTGCGCCGGCGGCGGGCGTGACCGGATGGAGGCGTGCCGCACACGGCTCCGGTGGTGTCGGGAGGGGTGAGGGCCCATCTCCGGGGTCGCGTCGGTTCCCCGGCCTCTTCACGGCCTCCGTCCGCGCGAGCCGCTGCCGAAGCCCGCGCCGGGGCCGCTGCCCGCGCCGGGGCCGAGGCCGGGCACGCTGCC
>NZ_WWIC01000261.1:0-49546 GCF_009872555.1 Streptomyces sp. SID5643 | reverse complement strand
CGCCCGCCACTACCAGGCCCTGGTCACCATCGCCTGCCTACAACTCTGGCTGCCCTGACATTGCGGACACGACCTAGTGCCCGTTCTGCGCCAGCCTCAGCAGATGGTCGGCCAGGGCCTGCCCGCCCGTCGGCTCCCGGCTGATCAGCAGCAACGTGTCGTCACCCGCGATCGTCCCCAGGATGTCGTGCAGCTCGGCCTGGTCGATGGCCGAGGCCAGGAACTGGGCCGCCCCCGGAGGGGTCCGCAGGACCACGAGGTTCGCCGAGGCCTCCGCGGAGATCAGCAGCTCCTGGGAGAGCCGCCGCATCCGCTCCTCCTTCGCCGACCCGCCCAGCGGCGCCCGGGGCGTGCGGAACCCGCCCTCGCTGGGCACCGCGTAGATCAGGTCGCCGTCGGCGTTGCGGATCTTCACCGCGTTCAGCTCGTCCAGGTCCCGGCTGAGTGTCGCCTGCGTGACGCTCAGTCCGTCGTCGGCGAGCAGCTTCGCCAGCTGGCTCTGCGACCGGACCGGCTGCCGGTTGAGGATGTCCACGATCCGGCGGTGGCGGGCGGTGCGGGTCTGCGGCACGGCGGGCCCGTTCGCCCCCGGCTGCTCGTGGTCCTGCGCCTGGCTCATCGTCGTCTCATTCCCCGGATCGTCCGTCCCCGCTGACTGCCTGGAGGATGCCGGGCAGCGCCCCGAGGAACGCGTCCACCTCGTCGTCGCGAAGGTTCAGCGGCGGCATCAGCCGGACGACGTCGGGGGCGGGCACGTTCACCAGGAATCCGGCCTCCTGAGCCGCCTGGCGCACCTGGGGCGCGAGCGGCTCGGTCAGCACGATACCCAGGAGGAGCCCCGTCCCCCGGACGAAATCGATCAACTGGTGACCGAGGCCCTCGATTCCGTCCCGCAACCTCTCGCTCTGCCGCTTGACGTTCTCCAGCAACCCCTCGTTCTCGATGGTGTCGAGGACGGCGAGCCCGGCGGCGCAGGCGACCGGGTTGCCGCCGAAGGTGGTGCCGTGCTGGCCGGGCTGGAGCAGGTCGGCCGCGCGCCCGAAGGCCACGGTGGCGCCCAGCGGCAGCCCGCCGCCGAGCTGCTTGGCGAGGGTGACGACGTCGGGCAGGACGCCCTCGTGGGCCTGGTACTCGAACCAGTGCCCGGTCCGGCCGATGCCGGTCTGCACCTCGTCGAGGACGAGGAGCGCCCCGGTCGCGGCCGTGATGGCCCGGGCCGCTTTGAGGTAGCCGGCCGGCGGGACGATGACGCCGAGTTCGCCCTGGACGGGTTCGAGGATGACGAGCGCGGTCTCCTCGGTCACCGCCGCAGCCAGGGCCTGCGCGTCGCCGAACGGCACGTGCGTGACATCGCCGGGCAGCGGCAGGAACGGCTCGCGCTTGCCGGCCTGGCCGGTCATGGCCAGGGCGCCCATGGTCCGCCCGTGGAAGGCGCCCTCGGTGGCCACGATGCGGGTCCGGCCGGTCAGCCGGCCGATCTTGAAGGCCGCCTCGTTGGCCTCGGCGCCGGAGTTGCAGAAGAAGACCTTGCCGTCCCGGCCGAAGAGGCGCAGCAGCCGCTCGGCGAGGGCGACGGTCGGCTCGGCCATGAAGAAGTTGGAGATGTGGCCGAGGGAGCCGATCTGCCGGGTGACGGCCTCCACCACCGCCGGGTGGGCGTGGCCGAGGGCGTTGGTGGCGATGCCGCCGACGAAGTCGAGGTAGGAGGTGCCGTCGGCGTCCCACACGCGGGTGCCTTCCCCGCGTGCCAGGGGCAGCAGCGGGGTGCCGTAGTTGTTCATGAGCGCGCCCTGCCACCGCTCGGTGTACTCCTGCTGGGCGGTCATACGGCGTCCCCCTCCTGCTCGTCGGGCACGACCATCGTGCCGATGCCCTCGTCGGTGAAGATCTCCAGCAGGATCGAGTGCTGGACCCGGCCGTCGATGACGCGGGCGGTGGTCACACCGTTGCGCACGGCGTGCAGGCAGCCCTCCATCTTCGGCACCATGCCGGACGACAGGTCCGGCAGCAGCCGCTCCAGCTCGGTGGCGGTGAGGCGGCTGATCACCTCGTCGCTGTGCGGCCAGTCCTCGTAGAGGCCCTCGACGTCCGTGAGGACCATGAGGGTTTCGGCGTCCAGTGCAGCAGCGAGTGCCGCAGCCGCCGTATCAGCATTGACGTTGTAGACATGTCCGTCGTCCTGGGATCGGGCGATCGAGGAGACGACCGGGATGCGGCCGTCGGCGAGCAGGGCCTCGATGGCGCCGGTGTCGATCGCGGTGATCTCGCCGACCCGCCCGATGTCGACCAGCTCGCCGTCGATCTCGGGCTGGTGCTTGGTGGCGGTGATGGTGTGCGCGTCCTCGCCGGTCAGGCCGACGGCGAGAGGCCCGTGCTGGTTGAGCAGCCCGACCAGTTCGCGCTGGACCTGACCGGCCAGCACCATCCGTACGACGTCCATGGCGTCCTCGGTGGTCACCCTGAGGCCCGCCTTGAACTCGCTGACGATGCCGTGCTGGTCGAGGGCGGCGCTGATCTGCGGCCCGCCCCCGTGCACGACGACGGGCTTGAGGCCGGCGTGGTGCAGGAACACCACGTCCTGGGCGAAGGCGGCCTTCAGGTCCTCGTCGATCATGGCGTTGCCGCCGAACTTGATGACGACCGTCTTGCCGTTGTGCCGGACCAGCCAGGGCAGCGCCTCGATGAGGATCTGCGCCTTGGGCAGCGCGGTGTGCTTGCGTGTCGCTCCACTGCTCATGACGAGTACGCGCTGTTCTCGTGGACGTAGTCGGCGGTGAGGTCGTTGGTCCAGATGGTGGCGGTCTCGGACCCGGCGGCGAGGTCGGCGACGATGTGCACCTCGCGGTAGCGCATGTCGACCTTCTCGCGGTCCTCGCCGACGCCGCCGTTCTTGCACACCCAGACGCCGTTGATCGCGACGTTGAGCCGGTCGGGCTCGAAGGCGGCGGACGTGGTGCCGATCGCGGAGAGCACGCGGCCCCAGTTGGGGTCCTCGCCGTGGATGGCGCACTTGAGGAGGTTGTTGCGGGCGATGGAGCGGCCCACCTCGACGGCGTCGTCCTCGCTCGCGGCGTTGATCACCTCGACCTTGATGTCCTTGCTGGCGCCCTCGGCGTCGCGGATGAGCTGCTGGCCGAGGTCGTCGCAGACCTGCCGTACGGCTTCGGCGAACTCCTCGTACGCGGGAGTGACTTCGGACGAGCCGGAGGCGAGCAGCAGCACGGTGTCGTTGGTGGACATGCAGCCGTCGGAGTCGACCCGGTCGAAGGTCGTGCGGGTGGCCGCCCGCAGCGCCTTGTCCAGGGCCTCGTTCTCCAGGTCGGCGTCGGTGGTCAGGACGACGAGCATGGTGGCGAGGCCGGGGGCGAGCATGCCCGCGCCCTTGGCCATGCCGCCGACGGTCCAGCCGTCCTTGGTGACGACGGACGTCTTGTGGACGGTGTCGGTGGTCTTGATGGCGATGGCGGCCTTCTCGCCGCCGTGCTCGGAGAGCTGGGCGGCGGCGGTCTCGACGCCCGGGAGCAGCTTGTCCATCGGGAGCAGGAGGCCGATGAGGCCGGTGGAGCAGACGGCGACCTCGATGGCGCCCCGGCCCAGGACCTCGGCGACCTTCTCCGCCGTCGCGTGCGTGTCCTGGAAGCCCTTCGGTCCGGTACAGGCGTTGGCGCCGCCGGAGTTGAGGACGACGGCGGACACCTGGCCGCTCTTCATGACCTGCTCGGACCACTGCACCGGCGCGGCCTTCACACGGTTGGAGGTGAAGACGCCGGCGGCGGCACGGCGGGGGCCGGTGTTGACCACGAGGGCCAGGTCGGGGTTGCCGTTCTCCTTGATCCCGGCGGCGATGCCCGCTGCCGTGAATCCCTTTGCTGCCGTCACACTCACGGCGCAACTCCGATCGTCGTCAGTCCGGTGGTCTCGTCGAGACCCAGGGCGATGTTCATGCTCTGGACGGCACCGCCCGCGGTGCCCTTGGTGAGGTTGTCGATGGCGCTGATCACGATGATCCGTCCGGCGTCCGCGTCGTACGCGACCTGCACCTGAACGGCGTTCGAACCGTGGACGGACGCCGTGGCGGGCCACTGGCCCTCGGGGAGCAGGTGCACGAACGGTTCGTCGGCGAAGGCCTTCTCGTAGACGGCGCGCAGGGACTCGGCCGTGACGCCGTCGGCGGCCTTGGCGCTGCACGTGGCGAGGATGCCGCGGGGCATCGGCGCGAGGGTCGGCGTGAAGGACACCGTGACCGGCTCCCCGGCGGCCGCGCTGAGGTTCTGGGTGATCTCGGGGGTGTGCCGGTGCCCGCCGCCGACGCCGTAGGGGGACATCGAACCCATGACCTCGCTGCCGAGCAGGTGCGGCTTGGGCGCCTTGCCCGCGCCGGACGTGCCCGACGCGGCGACGATCACGGCCTCGGGTCCGGCCAGGCCCGCCGCGTACGCCGGGAAGAGGGCGAGGGAGACGGCGGTCGGGTAGCAACCGGGCACCGCGATGCGCTTGGACCCCTCCAGCGCAGCGCGGGCGCCCGGCAGTTCGGGAAGGCCGTAGGGCCAGGTTCCGGCGTGCGGGGAGCCGTAGAACCGCTCCCAGGCGGCGGCGTCGGTCAGCCGGAAGTCGGCGCCCATGTCGACGACGAGCACGTCCGGGCCGAGCTGTTCGGCGACGGCTGCGGACTGCCCGTGCGGCAGCGCGAGGAAGACGACGTCGTGACCGGCGAGGATCTCGGGGGTGGTCTCCTGAAGCACTCGCCCGGCCAGGGGCAGCAGGTGCGGCTGGAGCGCACCGAGCCTCTGCCCCGCGTTCGAGTTGCCGGTGAGGGCGCCGATCTCGACCTCGGGGTGTGCCAGGAGCAGACGCAGCAGTTCCCCGCCCGCGTACCCACTCGCTCCGGCCACTGCCGCACGTACCGCCATGGATCCTCCTCCTTAGAGGGCATGACTATACGTTTCCTTGCACGTTTATGCAATCAGCTGTTCCGTATGCGACGGGCTCCCGGTGCGGCCGAGGGCGGTGTAGCCGGTGGCCTCCACCGTGGAGATCAGGTCCCCGACACCGACGTCCTCAGGGAAGGTGACCTTGGCCTTCTCCGTGGCGTAGTCGACGGTGGCCTCGACCCCGTCCATGCGGTTGGGCTCCTTCTCGATCCGGGCGGCGCACGTGGCGCAGGTCATGCCACCGATGGCGAGCTCGACTCGGCGCCGGTCGTCACCGTGACCAGGCCGGTGCCGATCTCGACGTCGACCGCGGTGATCTCGCCCAGGCCGCCGCCCAGGGCCTTGGCGACGACACCCTGGCAGGAGGGCTGCCGACGCCCTTGACCTTGCCTGCCGGCCATGGCCGTGCTCCTGTTCGGCGTCCTGGTGCCACACGGCGTGCATGTGGAGAGCGTCCGGGGACACCTCTCCACGAGTGCGACGACTCCCGCCGCGGCGTGGGACGAGCGCACTCACGGCCGGCTGACCTGCACAGCTCGAACCGTGATCCGCCAACTGACATCGTCGGTCACACCCGGGGTGCAGGGCTTCGGCGTAGTCGCGGACGCCCCGGCAGACTCGGACCGCGCGGGTGACGTCGTCGTCATTCGCTCGGTACCAGGCCTTCCTCCGGCTGCGCCTCTTCGTGGGTGCCGAGCCAGCGGCCGAGCAGCGGAAGGGTGATCACCGCGGTGAGGGCGAGCAGCGCGCCCGCGCACCAGAACGGGGCCCGCAGCCCGTACGCAGCGGCGATGAACCCACCGGACAGAGAGCCGACGAGCAGGCCGACGAGGCTGAAGGTCCTGCTCGCACCGGCCACCCGGCCGAGCAGTTCACCCGGAATCAGCGCCTGGCGCAGGGAGGTGACCGTGATGGTCCACACCGACGTGTAGAAGAAGTAGACCGCCAGCATGGCTGTGACCAGCACGACGGAGTCCGTCATGGCGATCACCGCGTAGGCCGCGGCGCCCAGCAGCAGCGTGCCGCCGATCGTTCCCGCGGTGCCCAGGAATCGACGTACCTTGGGGGCGGCTGCGCTGCCGACGAGACTGCCGGCGGCGGAAACCGTCAGGATGACCCCGTATCCGGTCGGGCTGAGGTCGAGGGTCCTGGTGGCGAAGAGCACCAGCACGGAGAACGGCAGCATGTACGCCAGGTTGGCCGCCAGTGACATCACAGCGAGCGCGCGCAGCAGCCGGTGTTCCTTCAGATAGCGCAGCCCGTCGCCGATCTCCCGGGCGATGCTCGGGCCCGGACCGTCCACGGCGGCCCGGCGGGGGGCGAAGTCCCCCTTCAGCCACCAGAAGCACACCGCGGCGACCATGAAGGAAGCGGCGTCGAAGAGGATCGGCAGGGTCACGGCGATGCCGAACAGCAGGCCGCCCAGCGGCGGTCCGGCGATCTCGTCACACACCGTCTGGGCGCCGGCCAGCCGGCTGTTGGCGCGGTCCAGGTCCTTGGCCGTGACGACGGTGGGCAGCACGGAGAAGGCGGACACATCGGCGAGTGTCTCAAGCAGGCCCAGTACGACGAACACGCCGTAGAGCGTCCAGATGGACGCCATGTCGAGCCAGACCAGCAGGGCGAGCACGGCCAGCACGGCGCCCCGGGCCATGTTGACACCCGCCATCACCTTGCGCCGGTCCAGCCGGTCCACCGCCGCTCCGCTGACCACGGAGACCAGCAACCGGGGCAGGGCGTATGCCGTGGAGAGCGCCGCCACCAGCTCGGGCCGATCGGTCAGCGTCGCCGCCAGCAGAGGGATGGCGACGAAGCTGACGCCGTCCCCGAGGTTGGACAGCGCACTGCCCACCCACAGCTTGCGGAACTCCGCTCCCATGCCGCTCACCATGTCCTCCCGTCGCGCGCCCCGCCGCCGGACGACAGATCGGTCCACTGCCCGATCCGTCCTGCCAGTTCGGCGACATGAGGGCGCGCCATCATGCTGAAGTGGTTTCCGGGTACCGCTCTGACCTCGAGTCCCGGCCCGAGGGCCGCCTGCCACGGGGCCCAACGACGCTCCGACGCGTCGTCGGCGGCCGCCAGGTACAGCACCGGGCCGCCGTACGGCGGGATGCGGTCCTCGTCCAGTGCTCTCACGTTGGTGCGGAACAGCTCGATGAGCCTACGGAAGCGGGTCTCATCGATCTCCGGGCCGATGATCTCGAGGTCACGGGCCCAGGCCCGGAGCGTCGCGTGATCGGGGCACTCCCGCGAGGTCGTGGTCTCGGCGCGGCCCACGGCGGCCGACAGATAGCCGCTGAACTCCTCCACCAGGTCGGGTTCCCGGTCCGCCGGCCCCGGGGGCGGGCTGTCGATCAGCACCACCTCGGGCCGGGCCGCCGCGGCGGCGTCGAGTACGCAGGCCATCTCCATGGCTATGAGCCCGCCCATGGACCAGCCGATCAGGGTCGGCGGTGCCGCTGGGGCGATCAGCCCTTCGGTCCGCAGCAACTCAAGGTAGTGATCGGCCAGTTCGGAGACCGAGCGCAGCGGGGCCGCGTCATCGTGGAGGCCCGGCATGGCCGCCGCGTACACCGGTCGCCCGGTGTCCAGGGCCATCACCAGACCGGCGTAGCACAGGATGTCTCCGCCGACCGGCGGCAGACAGACGATGACCTGGCCCGAGCCGGGACGGATGGTGCGCAGTCCCGCGGAGGAGCGCGCCCCGGTCCGGGAAAGGAGCCGGGCGAAGCCTTCTACGGTCGGCGCTTCGAACAGCTCCACGGGGTGCAGATCGGTGCCGCATATCTCGTTCAGCCGCGCGACGGCCTGGAGGGCGACGATCGAGCGGCCGCCGAGATCGAAGAAGTCGTCGGTCAGGGACATCTCCGCCCGTCCGAGGAGTTCGCCCCAGGTCTCCGCCACCACGCGCTGCATCGCGGTGGACGGAGCCTTCCCCTCGGCGACGGACTGCCGGCCCGCCGGTGCGGCCTCGTCGGTGAGCTCGGGCTCGGTGCGCTCGAGCACGGGCGCCAGTTCGTCCACGCGGCGGGCCTCCGGGTCGAGCACCACTGCCTGGAGAACATCCCGTAGATCGTCGAGCATGGCCCGAGCGGTTGTGGGGGCCAGTCGGTCGGCGGCGTAGGTGAGGTCCAGGCGGAGACTTCCGTCCTGGCGCTCGCCGACCCACAAGCTGACGTCGAACCAGGAGGTGGCGCCGTGCGCCTCCACGTCCTCGCCGATGAGCCCGCCGAGTCGCACCGTGTGCTCGGAGAAGCCCTCCACGGAGAGGTACGCCGAGAAGAGCGGGTTGCGGCCGGGGATCCGTGGCACCTTCAGCTGGTCGACGAGCCAGTCGAACGGAACGTCCTGGTGCGCGTAGACGTTCAGGGCCGTGCTTCGCACCGAGGTGAGGAGCTGACGGAACGTGGCGGAGGCGTCGACGCGGACGCGGAACACCGCCGTGTTGGCGAACAGGCCCACGACGTCCGCGGTGTCCGGGTGATCACGCCCGGAGACCGAGGAGCCGATGACGAGATCCTCGTCACCGCAGTGGCGCCGCAGCACCATGGCGTACGCGCTCTGCATCACCATGAAGAGCGTGGCGCCCTCGCGGCGGCCCAGGTTCCGCAACGACTCGGCCGACGCGGCCTGCACATCCATCGACACGACACCGCCGTCCCCTGGCATACACCCCGGCTCCACCGCGTCCTTCGGCAGGTCGAGCAGAGCCGGAGCTCCGGCCAGCTCGGCACGCCAGAAGGCGAGGCTCTGTTCGGCATCCGGCGTGCCCAGCCATCGGCGCTGACGTGCCGAGTGGTCCAGATAGCCGGCCTTGGGCGCGGGTACCGAGGGCTCGCGGCCGTGGGTGAAGTCCTCGTACAGCTGGGCGAGCTGGTCGTAGAGCAACCCGAGTGACCAGCCGTCGCCGATGCTGTGGTGCAGGTTCAGCAGAAGTACGTGGTCGTCATCGGCCACCTGGAGAACGGTGGCCCGCACCAGCGGCCCGCCGAGCAGCACGAACGGTTCTCGCGCGTCCTGTTCGGCCTGGCGGCGGACCTCCGCCTCGCGGGCGTCGGCGTCCCTCCCCCGCAGGTCGATCACGCGGAGGTCCAGCGGCCTGCCCGAGGGCAACTGGAGCGGCTCGCCCAGCACATCGGCGTACCGCATCCGCAACATCTCGTGCAGGCGGGTCAGCTCCCCGAGCGCCGACCGGAGGGCGTCCACGGAGAGCTCGCCCCGGAAGCGGTGCGCGGACGGCAGGTTGTACAGGGCTCTTCCCGAGGTGAGGCGCTCCAGGAACCACATGCGCCGCTGCGCTTCGGAGAGCCGCATCTGGTCGGCCAGTGCTGGGTCCTCGGCTGTCCGGGCCAGGAGTGCCTGGCGCTGTTGTAGCGACAGGCGTGTGAAGCGCTCGTATCGGTCGGTTCCCATCCCATGTCCCTGCTCGCTCGTTTCGCATGCCGTCCGGAATTCGCGCCCGATCCTCCAGGACCGGGGGGCCAGCGCCTACACGATCTCGGGCCAGTTCCTGCGGTCCTCGCCGTGCGCGTGGACCAGCGCGAGTGCGATGCGTTCCAGACCGAAGGCCACGCAGGAGCTGTGGGCGGTGCGGCCGTCCTCGACGCCGATGCCGAACCGACGGCCCAGGTGGTCCCGGTGACGGTTGGCGGACGCGATGGCGGTGCCGCTGTCCTGGCCGGAGACCTTGGCGACGAACTCGTACTTCAGACCCTGTTCCAGCTGGGTGGAACGCATCAGCCGGCCTCCCGGACCGAAGAACGGGTCGGTCGCCGACACGGTGTCGACCCGCAGGCCGAGACGGGTGAAGAACGCCTGGCAGCGGTCGATCCACTCGTCCCGCCAGGTGGCGGTCGCCTCCGCCGCGCCGACCGCGACGAACTCGCGCATCCGGAAGACCCGCAACCGTCCGGTCTCGCTGGTCGCCTCGTGCCGGTAGCAGTAGCCGGCGGCGTCGAAGGTCTGCAGCCCGGTCAGCACCTGGTCGGCGAGTTCGGCGTAGACGTTGTAGCAGACCGCGGGGGCGAGTACCGCATCGGTGGGCCGGCGCGCGTCTTGCGGCCCTTCGGGCGTGCCGAGCTGATCGTCGCGGAACGCGTGTACGGTTCCGAGCAGGTGGGGGAAGGACTCCGCGTACTCCGAACGCTCGACCCGTGCGGTGGCCATGAGCGGCGGGTACCAGACCGGCCCGTGCGTCACGTCCTGCCCCACTCCGGTGAGCGCCGTCCGCACATCGCTCACCACCGCCTCGAAGGGCTCGGTGAAACCGAAGGCCCCGGGAATGCCGGTCTCCTTCACCCAGTCTCCCCGGCCCTCGCCCTGCGCGGATCCCTGGGCACTGCCGGTCGCCGTGGTCACTGCTGGAACATCCTCTCGCCGAAGAGCAGCATGTCGGAATTGGCCAGGTCGATCTGACGGTTGGACACCATCAGCCGGGCCGAGTAGAGATCGCGGATGTGTCGCGCCACGGAGTACGGGCCGTCCTCGGAGTATCCGGCCATGCCGCAGATTTCCAGGGCGCCCTCGACGATCCGGGAAGCATCCACCGAGACCGCCGTCTTGAGGGCGTTTGCCTGCACGGTGAGGCTGCTGTCGTCCTCGCGGGCGCCCCGGTCGGCGTACTCGTTGGCGAAGTGCAGTACCGCGCCCTGGAGCAGCCGCAGTCGGGCGTAGGCCTGACCGAGCCGCTCGTCGGTGTGCGGGTTCCCGGCCCGCGCCGCGGATCGTGCCTTGGCCCGGGTGAACCGTGCCGCTCGCCGGATGGCGTCGTTCGCGACGCCCGTCCAGACGCCGGCCCACAGCAGATGCGACAGCGGCACCATGCACCGCGCGGCGATGGAGCCGAACGGCTCGGCGAGCACCTGGTCGGCCGGGACCGTGCCGCGGACCAGGAACGCCGGACTGCCCGTGCCGCGCATGCCGAGGGTGTTCCAGCCTCCGGTCTGCCGGAGATCCAGCTGCGCCCGCTCGGCCAGCACAAGTACCTGGTCGGACGCGGAAGCCGTCTCGTCCCTGCGCAGCGAGATCAGGAAGGCGTCCGCGACCGCCCCGTACGACACGGTCGTCGCCTGCTTCTCGAACTCGACCTCCGTCCCCAGCCGTACGGCCGCCGCGCTGCTCGCGCGCAGGTTGCCGCCGATACCCGCCTCGGACGTCACGGAGGCGATCAGGAGCTGCTCGGCTGCTGCCCGCCGCAGGTAGTCGGCGAGCACCGGCTGTCCGGTGGCGGACCCGGCCAGGCAGGCCACCTGGAGCTGGTGCATGGCCCAGATCATCGCCGTGGCGGAGCAATGTCCGCCCAACTGCATGCCGAGCCGGGCGAGCTCCACCGCTCCCAGGCCGTGGCCGCCGAACTCCTGCGGAATCGCGGCCGACCACAACCCCGCGGTGCGCAGGGCGTCGATGGAGGCCTGGGGCACGGTGGCGGTTCGGTCGGCCCTGACCGCTTCCTGCTCGAGGAGGTCGGCGTGCTCCGCCAGGGCGGCCCGCGCCGCGTCGAAGGTCAGCGGGGTGCGCACCGCGGCGGCGGGCTGGGCTGCGAAGGTCATGAGGCCACCCCGCGGGTGACGGAGCCACTGCGGGCGTCGACCAGTTCGGCACACGCGTCCGTCAGCCGCCCGATGCTGGAGAACAGCGCCTTGCCGAGCAAGCGCTCCGGGAACTCGATGCCCAGTTCACCCTCGACCGCCAGCATGATCCGGGCCGAGGCCAGCGAGGTGAGTCCGTGGTCGTAGAGATCGTCCGTGCGGGCCAGCTGGTCGGCCGCCGGGTGCAGTTCGGCGTGGGCGGCGAGCTGGGCGCGGACCACCTGTTCGCAGCGTTCGGGTACGGATGTCACACGTTCTCCTCGATGTCGTGGGGCAGCGCCTCCAGAAGGGCGATGGCGCGCTGCCGTTGTTCCAGCTCTCGCTCGCCCAGGTCGCGGATGAGCCTGAGATGACGCTCGCGCGGGAAACCCCCGGGTTCGATGGCCAGGGTGTGCGCCAGGTACCAGCGCCGCTCCAGCGCGGACACGGCCTCCGCCACCGGATGCAGTGCGGGCAGGTGCGCTGCCAGCGCCTTGAGGAACCGCGCGAGGTACAGCCGTTCCGCCGCCACCCCGCTCACGTCCGGCGTCCCGGCCACCGCCCCTTCCTCACACGCGGTGAGGTACGCGGCCAAGGTGGCTGGATCGCTGTCCTGCCCACCGCGCAGATCGTCCGCGAGAGCGTGCGCGAGGCGAAGGGGCCCGGGTCGCCCGTCCGGTCCGCTGCGGACCCGGAAGGTGCGCGCCCGCTGTGCGCAGGGGGCCGACCTCATCTCGATCCAGTCCTCGGTCCCGTACCAGGTGGGTGTGGGGTTGTTCATCGGATCGACGACCTGGACGCCGGCAGCGTCGGCGCCGGTCACCAGCACGCAGTGCGTGATGTGGTGGTGCTTCTGGAACGGCGAGGGGATGAAGTACGAATCGACCGCGGCCGCCAGGGGGTGCCCCGTGGCGATGGACTCCCGCTCGAACTCCAGCGCGTCGTCGGCCGTCCCGAAGCGCAGGTCCTCGAGATCGGTCGCGTACACCGTGCGGATGGCGGACAGCCACCGTCCGCTGCCTTCGAGGAACTCGCCGGACTCCCAGGAAAAGCCCCAGCCGATGCCGATGGAGTCCGCCGCGTCCGCGAGCCCTCGCCAGGCGAGCAGATTGGCCACGGACTGCTGGTAGCAGCTCCCGAACGGGGCTTCTCCGGTGTACCTGGGAGCCGGCAGCGACAGCGGCGCGAGCAGGTTGTCGTCAGCCATCCTCAGTCTCCTCCTTGCGTGTGGTCAGTGCGTCGGCGTCAGCGGGGCGTCCACCGGAGCGGAACCGGGAGCGTCCTGCGCGTAGACCTCCGCCGCGACGGCGACGATCTCCGCGAACCCGGGCACCCGTTCGGACTGGTCGCGCACCATCGCGGCGAACGACCTCAGCGTGGGGTGCTCGAAGAAGGCGGCCAGGCGCAGCTCGACACCGAGAACGGTCTCGACCCGTGCGAGAACCTGCACCGCGCGCAGTGAACTGCCGCCGAGTGCGAAGAAGTCCGCGTCGAGAGCGGGCGTCGGTACGTCGAGTACGGCGGACCACACCCCGGCCAGCCACTGCTCGACGTCGTCCGAGGGTTCCCCGGCGGGCACGTCCGCTTCGGTGGTCTCCTCCGCGAGCGCCGCCGCTCGCAGCAGAGCGCGCCGGTCGAGCTTTCCGCCGGTGAGTCTGGGCAGTTCGGCGACGGCCACGAAGCGGACCGGCACATGCGAGGCGGGCAGCATCCGGGCGGCATGCGCCCGCAGTTCCGCGGTCGAGGGGGGCGGTCCCTCGGGAACGAAGTACGCGACCAGCTCGCTCTCCTCGCGTTCCGTGGCCTCCTCGGGCTGCGCTGCCTCCGTGCTCGTGGTGGTGAGCAGCCGCTCCAGCTCCTGCAGCTGAGCCTGCGAAAGCCCGTCGATGCGGGATGGCATGGGTGTTCTCCTCTTGGCGGGATCGGCGGATCAGCGGGTGGCCGTGACCACGGTCATGCGGTCGGTCCACCAGTACTGGCAGTCCACGGGCGGGGCCAGGCCGTCCACGACCTCCACGGCGAAGGAGCTGAAGTAGCGCAGCAGACTCCGCTGGTGCCGGCGGCTGAGCGAGTCGCGCTCGTTGGTGTAGTAGGTGAACACGCCACCCGGCCGCAGATGGGCTGCCGCTTCGCAGAAGAACGCCTCGGCCACGGTGCTGTCCCGCAGGACGTACTGGTCGAACTCGTCCTCACTGGTGGGGAACGCGTCCCAGAAGATCCCGTCGAAGTCCCCGAGCTGCGGCAGCACGGTCTGCCAGCTGCCCTGGATGAACTCGATGTCCGCGTCGGGCCGCTCCGCGGCCCAGGCGCGCGCTCTGGCGAGGACCTCGTCGTTGAACTCGACGATGGTGTGCGATCTGACGTCCTGCTCCTCGATGAAGGTCGCGGAGAGGCCGAGTCCGAAGCCGATCTCAAGGACGTCCCCGTGGGTGGCACCGACCTTCTCGGCCATGCGGCGCATGAGGGATTCCTCCCAGTCCTGCATGACCTGCTGGCCCTCGATGATCAGCTGGCCGTCGTGGTAGTCGGCCTCGCTGTCGTGCCACTCCGCGTTGATCTCGCCGCGCGTCGTGCCGTCGACGAAGTCCGGAGCGATGACGTCGAGGTGCCGCAGTTGCTCGGCCAGCTCGTCGACCGCCCGGTGCACCACCCAGCGCTGCTGCTCGGACCGCGGGGCGGCGATGAACGACTCGCGGTGCAAACCCAGTTCGATGGTGAAGTCCTTGTACCGACGCAACATGGTCAGCCCTCCGTTTCGGTGGTGGTCAGGAGGTCCGCCGAGGTGTCCGATCCGGTCACCCGGAGCAGCGCGGCGGCGGCCAGGTCGGGCGGAGCGGCGGCGAGCAGGGCCGCCACCCGCAGTTGTGCCGGGTCGCTCGTGGCCCGCCGTGGCGCGCTGATCACCACGGCCGAGGCGACGCCCGGGTGTGACTCCAGGGCGGCGGCGACCTCACCCGGCTCCACCCGCACTCCGCGGATCTTGAGCTGGTCGTCGGCGCGTCCGCAGAACTCCGTCTCGCCGGAAGGCCGCATCCGTACGAGATCGCCGGTCCGGTACAGACGAGTTCCGGGCAGCACGTCCGGAAAGCGATTCTCGACGAACCGCCGCCGAGTCTGACCGGGGTTGTTCAGATAACCGGAGCCGACGCAGTCACCGGCCAGGTAGAGCTCGCCGACCACATTGCGCGCGACCACCTGGCGCCGGGCGTCGAGCACGGCGGCCCCGGTGTTGTCGATCGGCAGACCGATCAGCACCCTGCCCCGGTCCGTGCCCCGTACGCGGTGGAACATCGACCCGATGCTCGCCTCGGTCGGCCCGTACAGGTTGTAGAGCCGTGCGGTGAGGCCGAGTTCGTCGAAGCGCCGGGCCAGGTCGCGCCCCAGCTCCTCGCCGCCGACGATCGCCACGCGCAGGCTCGTGAGGGCGGCCCTGCCCGCGGCGTCCCCGGCGGCATGACGCACCAGACCGTCGAGCATGCTGGGCACCATGTCGATGGTGCGCACCTCGTTGCCGGCGATGACCTCGGCCAGTCGGGCGGGCGAGGCCTGCAGCCTTGGTCCGGACAGGACGGTCCGGCCGCCCTGGGTGAGCGGCCACAAGTACTCCCAGACACAGCTGTCGTACACCGGTGGGGTGGTCTGGAGCACGGATTGGGCGGCCTGCTCGCCGAACTCGCGGTCCATCCAGGCGATGCGGTTGGCGACGCCCAGATGGGGCACGATCGCCGCCTTGGGGCGCCCGGTGGAGCCCGAGGTGTAGATCGCGTACATCGGACGGCCGGTGTCGTCGGCGGTCAGCTGCCAGGGCGTCGGGCCGTGTTCGCCGAGCGGCCGCGACGGAACCCGCACGCACCGTGTCCCGCCCGCGAGGTCGCCGCCGCTCTCTGCCACCACAGCGAACGGTGCGGCGAGGTCCCTCAGAACGGCCGTCGTGCGCTCCGCGGGCCACTCGGGGTCGATCGGTACGAAGGCCCGCCCGATGCTGTTGACCGCGATCATGGATGCGAGCATGGCCACGCCGCCCGGAAGCACGAGCGGAACGAACTCGCCGGCCTCCCCGGCCGCGAGGAGCCTGCCCCGGATGTCGTCGACCAGCCGCATCAACTGGGCGTACGTGAGCGACTGTGCGCCGTCCACCACCGCGATCCGCTCCGGGTGTGCCCGGGCGGTCTCGGCGATCCGTACCGCCAGCGGAGGGCGGGGCTCGTCCCCGCGCGAGGGACCGGCGACCAGCGCGCGGTCCTGCGGGCGTACGAAGTCCAGGTCCTTGACCCGCAGGTCCGGGTCGGCCACCACCTGCCGGACCAGCGCCAGGAAGGTCGCGACCAGGCGGTCCGCAGTCTCCTCGTCGAAGCGGTCGGTGGAGTACCAGAGCCTGCCGTCCAGTTGTCCGTCGCTCTCACCGAGGATCAGGGTGAGGTCGAGGGTGGAGGTGCGGGCGGGGACCTCCAGTGGGCGCAGCCGGGCTCCGGCGAGCTCCTGTACGCCGATCCGCTGTTCGTCCATCAGGAACATGGTCTGGAAGACCGGATTGCGCCCGGGGGCGCTGTGCGCACCGGCGGCGCGTGCGATCTCGTCCAGCGGCAGGGCACCGGCGGCCTGGGCGGCGAGCATGCTCTTGCTGATGCGCTGAACGGCTTCGGCGAACCGCGGATTGTCGTCGAGGACGGCCCGCACCGGCAGGGTGTTCACGAACAGTCCGATCAGCAGCTCGAGCTCCTCGTGCCCGCGCCGTGCGGTGGGCACGCCGACGGCCAGGTCGTACTGCCCGGCGTGCCGGGCGAGGAACACCGAGAACAGGGTGAGCAGTGTCTGGAACCGGGTGACACCCTCCCGCTGGGCGAGGGCACCCAGTCTGGCCGTTTCGGTACGGGGGATGACGAACGCCTTCGCCGCGCCGACGCCGCTCGGTTGCCGGGTGGGCTCGCGGTCGGCGGGCAGCTCCGTGGTCGCGGGCAGCCCCCTCAGGTACTCCCGCCAGAACTCCCGCTGCTGGTCCGCGTGGCGCCGGAATTCCTCGCCGGACTGCCAGGTGCTGAAGTCCAGGTAACGCATGCCCAGCGTCGGCAACTCGGGGTCGGCGCCGCGGACGGCCGCTGCGTAGGCACGCGTCAGCTCCTCGACGAACAGCCCGGCCGACCATTCGTCGAACGCCACGTGGTGCACGACGAAGACCAGCAACCGCGCGTCGTCGGCACAGTTCAGAACCGCAGCGCGGAACACCTCGCCGGTGTCCAGTGCGAAAGGCCGGGCGACAAACCCGGCGACGAAGCCGTCCGGGCGGGTGAGCTCGGATTCCACCGATCCCTCGCCATCGGCGACTTCGATCCTTACGTCCGCGTCACGGACGCTCTGCACGAGAGAGCCGCCGTCGAAGCGGATCGCGGTACGCAGCGGCTCGTGGCGCGTGACCACGGTGTGTACCGCGGCGCGCAGGGCCCGTGGATCGAGACGGCCCGTCACCTCGAAGGCGAGGGGCAGGTTGTACGCCGCCGATTCGGGCGCCAGGCGCTGCAGGAACCACATGCGCTCCTGTCCCGGCCAGCACGGGCCTTCGAGAGCCGTGGTGCGGACGATGTCCGCGCCGCCGCCGACGGATCCGGTGACCTCGGTCATGTCGACGGCCGACTCCAGGACGGCCGTGGTCACCGCGGCGACCGTGGGCGCCTCGAAGAACCGGGCGAAGTCCAGCTCCACACCGAGCCGGCTGCGCAACCGGGTCAGCAGTTGGGTGACCATGAGGGAGTTACCGCCCAGGTCGAGGAAGCTGTCATGGGGGCCGATGCGCTGCGGACCGAGCAGCTCCTGCCACAGGCCGGTGACCGCGGCAGCGATCGCGAGGTGCTGGGGGCTCTCGCCGGCGCCCGGGGTCCCGGACCTCGCGGGGGCGCTCATCGGGCGTAGCGTCCGGGGCTCGTTCGCACCCGGGACGTGCACCGTGTACACCTGCGGGTGCGAGGGGGCGGGCAACCGGTCCGCGATGCCGGCGGCGAGGGTGCGCACCAGCGCTTCGACGCCGTCCTCGGCGACGGTGGCGAAGATTTCGGCGACCACCCGGTCCCGGCCGTCGGGGCCCGTCTCGGCCGTGACCACGGCGCGCTCCACCCCTGCCACCTCGGTGAGTACCGTCTCGACCTCGTGGGGCTGGACGGTGAAGCCGCGGATCTTCAGCCGCCCGTCGATCCGTCCGGCGAAGCGGAAGCTGCCGTCGGTGAGGGCCACCGCACGGTCTCCCGTCGCGTACATCCGGGCTCCGGGCACGCCGGCGAACGGGTCGGGCCGGAATCGGGCCGCCGTCCGGCCGGGCTGCCCGGCATAGCCACGGGCGACGGCGAGACCGCCGACGTACAGCTCGCCAGGGACTCCCGGAGGCACAGGCCGCAACTGCTCGTCGAGTACGTAGACCAGGACGCCGGGCAGCGGCGTTCCGATGACCCCGGTGCCGAGGGGGTCCCCCGGAGCGAGCGGGCCGTGGATGACGGAGGTGATCGCCTGCTCGGTGGACCCGTACATGTTGAAGACGCGGCTGTGCGGGCCGGCGGCCGCATGCCACCGTGCTATGTCCTCCGAGTCGACCTCCTCGCTGCCCACGGCCACTGCGCGCACGGTGGCCGGCGGTGGGGGCACGTCTGCCGCCTCGACCGCCGCGAGCCACGTGGTCCAGAAGGAGGTGGGCAGGTCGAGCGCGCTGACCTCGTGTCCGGCGAGGAAAGCGCTGAAGCGGGCCAGATCGGTCGCGGCGGCAGGGTCCATCAGCACCACGCCGGCTCCCGCCGCCCACGCGGAGAACGCCTCCTCCAGCGTGATGTCCACGCCGAGCGGGGTGAACTGCAGCACCCGGTCGTCCTCGGTGAGCTCCCACCGTTCGGCGACACCCAGGCAGTTGTTGAGCAGGGCGACGTGCTCGGTGAGCACCCCTTTCGGGCGGCCCGTCGATCCTGAGGTGAAGACGATGTACGCCAGGTCATGTGCGTTCCCCGACCATGACAGCCGGGGTACCGAGCCCGCGGGGCGGGCCGTCACGTCATCGATACGGACCACGTCGCACAGCCCCGCGGCGGACGCGGTCGCGAGGTGGTCGGCGTCCACGAAGACACCGCCCATCGACGCTTCACGGGCCACCTCGGCGATCCTGGCGGCCGGCCAGGAGGGATCCAGCGGAACGTAGGCGGCCCCGCTGCCCAGCACGCCCAGGACCACCGCGAGGAACCGCGGGTCACGTGCCCCGAGGTAACCGAAACGCAGCTCCCCGCTTGCCCGTACGTGCGCGGCGACGGCATCCGCCATCGTCCCCAGCTGCTCGAAGGACCATGTTCCGTAGTCGCCGTCGACCGCCGTCGCCCCGGGCCGCGCGGTGCGCTGCGCCGTGAACGCCTCGATCACCGATGTCCAATCGGCGGACCTCGTCACGCTCGTCTCCTTGGTGATTCGCCGGCCATCAGTGGTCATTGCTGTCCAGCACCTGACGTGACTGCGCGGTCCAGGCGGGCCAGCAGCGGCGCAGGTCCCTGCTCACGGACATCCGCTTGAGCCATCGGTCGCGGCCGTCGTAGGCGGCGCGGAACGGCTTCCGTCCGTGCACGGCACGGTGGTTGTCCACGATCAGTACGTGTCCGGGCTCCAGCACCACCTGCCGCAGCGCGCCGTCCACCACGTCGTAGAAGCTCCGCAGGACTTCTGCCACCGCGCCGTCCGTGGGTGCTTGCAGGAAATACGGGTCCACGCAGACGAACGGACGGCTGCGCTCTCCGCTCAGCAGCGCCCGAGGCTTGGCCGGTTCGATCGCATCTCCGTGCGACTGGTCGGGCCGCTGCCGGAAGCGTTCCTCAAACAGAAGATCGAATTTGGGATCGGTGAGGTCCCAGTCGGATGCGCAGCTGACCGTGGTGGCCGCACGCTGGGGGTTACGCAGACACATCAGGCCGACGTAGTCCGGCCGATAGGTGTGGAAGGCGTCCTCGGTGTGCCACCAGATCGGTTCCCGGCTGGCGAAGTTGATCTGCTGGTCCTCGAACTCCTGGAGCGGCAGCACGTCGTGGATCACGGAGCCGTCCTGCTGACTGCTCCAGCCGAACAGTTCCCCGAGCACGGATCCCAGCAGGGCGAGCTGGTTCTCGTGCAGCCAGGTGCGGTGTTGCGCCGAGCTGTCACGCCACCTGCCGGGCGTGCCCCCGATGGCTTCGTCGTCCACCGCCAGCCCGGTCACCCGGACGTAGGCGGCGTCTTCCCGCTGCCGCATGCCGACCAGGGCCTGCCTGAGACGAAGGGGCAATTCCTGTGCGAGCACGGGTGCCTGACGGAAGTAGTCGTGCGGCTGCGGTCCACTGCGGCTCGCAGCCAGCTCCGTCACGAGCCGGCGCTCGTCGTCGTCGAGTTCCAGATCGAGACCGGCCGTCAACTCAGCCATCGGTCACCTCGGACGTCCCGGCTCCGCGCACCGACAGCGGTCGCAGATCCGTCCAGTTCTCCTCGATGTACGCCAGACACGCCGCCTCGTCGGCCGGACGCCCCAGGACGGTCCAGCCGAGCGGCACTTCCCGTCCGGCGGGCCAGATGGAGTGCTGACCCTCGTCGTTGACCACTACGGAGTACAGGGGCGCGGCCGTGGCCGCCTTTTCGGTCATGGATTCGTTCTCCTTAGAAGGGCGCGTCACCGGTCGGCCGGCCCCAGCAAGTCGTCGAAGAGGGCGTCAAGGCGCTGCTCGGCCCCCTGCGGTGGATCGGAGGCTCCATCGGCCGTGGCGGGCCGGTCCGCCTGTGCCCGCCGCACACTGCCGGCGAGACCCGCCACGGTGGGCAGCCGGTAGAACTCGCCGAGGGCGAGTTCGACGGAGAGCCTTGCCCGCAGGGACCACAGGAGCCGGGTCGCCAGCAGGGAGTGCCCCCCGAGCGAGAAGAAGTCGTCGTCGCGGCCGACCCGGGGAACCGAGAGGAGGGCCTCCCACTCGGCGGCTATCTCCTTCTCCAGGGCGTCACGCGGCTCCACGAAGGTGTCCGCGGCACCGTGTGCGGCGAAATCGGGTTCGGGAAGCCCGCGTTGGTCGACCTTGCCGTTGACCGTCAGGGGGAAGCGGTCGAGGAGCACGAAGGCCGAGGGGATCATGTAGTCGGGCAGCCGCCGCTGGAGGAAGGCGCGCAGCCGGGCCGCGTCGAGCTCCTGCCCGGTGGCGGGGACGACATAGGCCACCAGCCGCCGCTGGTCCGAACGTTGCCCGTCCACACGGACGAACGCCGACCTGACACCGGGGTGGGCGTCCAGGTTGGCCTGCACTTCGCCCAGCTCGACCCGGAAGCCGCGGATCTTCACCTGCCCGTCGGTGCGACCGAGGAACTCCAGGTCTCCGTTCGGCAGATGACGCGCGATGTCGCCCGTCCTGTACATCCGGGCGCCCGGTTCCGGAGCGTATGGATCGGGTACGAACGCCGCGGTGGTGAGGTCGGGGCGTCCCAGATATCCGTGCGCGAGCCCGATGCCGCCGATGTACACCTCACCGCGGGAACCCACCGGGGTGGGGTTGCGCTGTGCGTCCAGCACGTATACCCGGGTGTTGGCGATCGGCCGCCCGATGGGTACCCAGGAGGGCCACTGTGCGGGGTCGGCGGGCAGGGTGTGGGCGGTCGTGACATGGGTCTCCGACGGACCGTACTCGTTGTGCAGCCGTCCCTCGGGAAGGGCGGCGAACAGTTCGCGCAGATCATCCGTGACGACGAGCTGCTCGGAACCCGCTATCACCGTGTCCAGCGTGCGGGGCGGCAGGCCTGACGCCCGAAAGCCCTCGGCGACTTGCTGAAGGGCGGCCGCCGGGATGAACAGCCGCTGCACCCGGCGCCGGTTCAGCAGGGCGGCCAGACCGTGGACGTCGCGCCGCTCGTCCTCGGTGATCAGCACCAGCGTGCCGCCGGTGGCGAGCGAGCTGAAGATCTCCTGGAAGGACACGTCGAAGCTCAGGGACGCGAACTGCAGGGTGCGGTAGCCGGGCTGCCATGGGCCGTACCGGTCCAGCTGCCACGCCACCAGATTGCCGACCGCGCGATGCGACATCAGGATCCCCTTGGGCCGGCCTGTCGAGCCCGAGGTGTACGTGACGTAGGCGACGGAACCGGCCGTCGCTCCCGGCCCGCCGGGGGCGCCGCCCGCATCCGGCTCCTGGGGGATCCCGGCCATGTCGATGCGCCGGGCCGGAGTGTGCGGCAGTCGCTGTGCGGTCGTACCGTCCACAAGGACGACGGGCGCGCCGGTGTCCTCGAGGAGCAGCGCCACGCGCTCCTCGGGATGGCTCAGGTCCAGTGCCACATAGGCCGCTTGCGCCTTGAGCGTGCCGAGGACGGCCGCCACCATGTCCACGGAACGGCGCAGGGCGATGCCGACGTACACGCCGTGGCCCGCGCCGGCCCTGCGCAGCGCCTGCGCCACGGCGTCCGCTCGCCGGTCGAGCTGGACGTACGTGACCCGTTCGTCACCGAACTCGACCGCGGTGGCGTCGGGGGTGCGCGCCGCCTGCTGCTCGAACCAGTGGTGGACGAGCGCCGGCGTCTGGTACGGCCGGTCGGTGGCGTTCCAGGTCCGCAGCACCAGCTCCCGCTCGCCCGGGTCGAACAGGTCGTGTGCCGACAGGGGGAGGTCCGGTTCGGCCGCGATCGACGTGATCAGCCGGCCGAGTTGCCGTCCGAGGTAGGCGATGGCCGCGCGCTCGAACAGGGAACTGTCGAACTCGAGCACCAGCTCGGTGGCGTCCGGCCGGTGCGTGACGAACAGCGCCAGGTCGAACTTGGCCTCACCGCCGTCGAGTGGGATCCGGGTGCACGTGACGCCCGGCAGGTCGAGACCGGCCCCGTCCGCGCTGTCGGTGGCGAACCAGACCTGGAAGAGCGGATGCCGGGCCCCGGCCCGTTCGGGACTCAGGGCCTGCACCACGGAGTCGAAGGGAACGTCGGATCGGGCGAAGGCGTCCGTCGCCGTGGAACGCGTACGGGCCAGCAGCTGTCTGAAGCTCGGATCGCCTGCGAGGTCCGTGCGCAGGGCCAGCGTATTGAGGAAGAACCCGATCAGCTCGTGGGTGTCGGCCGACTCCCGGAGTGCGTACGGGGTGCCGATGACCAGGTCGGTCTGTCCGCTCGCACGGTGCAGGAGCGCGGACCAGGCCGCGAGCATGACCATGAAAGAGGTCGCGCCCTCCGAACGGGCCAGCCGGTCCAGGCTCTCGATGTCCTCCTGTGCCACGGCCACGGTCTCCTGGAGGGCCGGTGCCGGGCCGTCGCCCGCCGCGGAGTCGACGGGCAGCTCGATGGTGGCCGGAGCCCCGTCGAGCCGGGTGCGCCAGTACTCCAGCTGCTCCGCGGAAGGGATCCGCTCCCGTTCCCGCACGACCCAGTCCAGGTACCGCGTCGGCAGCGGCTGAGCATGCTCGAGGCCGCCGGCCCCCGCGGCTCGGCAGAGGGCGGCGAGGTCGCGCTCGAGGACGGTCGACGACCAGTCGTCGAACACGATGTGGTGCACGGTGATCGACAAGGTGCGCGTGTGGTCGTCGTGCCGGTACAGCCGCATGCGTACCGCAGGTCCGGCGGTCAGGTCGAAGGGTGTGCCGGCATCGGCGCGCAGCCGGTCGGCGACCGCCCGGTGACGCTCCTGCGGCGCGACGGAGCCCAGATCCTCGACGACCAGAACGGGAAGGTCGTCGACGACCCGCTGCTCCGGCCGGCCGTCCCGCACGTGGAACACGGTGCGCAGGGCCTCGTGCCGACGGCACAGCTCGCGCAGACCGCGACTCAGTCCGTCCTCGTCCAGGTCGCCTTCGATGCGCCAGGCCATCGGGATGTTGTACTGGCAGCTTCCGGGATGCAGCTGGTCCAGCATCCACAGCCGCTCCTGCCCCGGCGCCAGGGGCCCGCGCGACAGGCCGGGCGATCCGGCGGAGCGCTCGGCCGCGGGGCGGCGCAATCCGCGCAGGGCCATGAGTTCTTCGATCCGGCGCTCGTGGCTGCCGTCACCCGTCGTCATGCCGAGACAGGGGTTCCGAGCGGACGGAGCGCGTCGTCCTGGACCGTCGTCACCGGGCTGAACTTCCGGCTCGCGATGAACTCGGGCCTCGGGTCGGGCACGTCGTGGAGACGGTTCTCGGCGCTGTTGTAGCTGACCAGCACGATAGTGCGGTTGTTCGGGGACATGTTCGGTGTCGAGCCGTGGAGGATGTTGCTGTGGAACAGCAGCACCGAACCAGCCGAGCCCTTCGGAGCCACGATCCCGCGCCCGCTGGTCGCGCGGGCGAGTGCCTCGACGCTGAGTGAGTACTTCAGTTTGGCCGTCAGCGTGTCGGCCCATCCGGCGTCGTCCCGGACCGTTGCATCGTGGACGCCGTCCTTGTGCGAGCCGGGCACCAGCATGAGCGGCCCGTTGAACTCGTCCACGGCATCCAGGAAGACGGCTGCGCTCAGAGCGCGAGGGGTGGGCATTCCGTCCTCGTCCCGCCAGAAGCGGTAGTCCTGGTGCCACTCCCACACTTCACCTACGAGCGCGAGCTTCGCATTGATCTTGAACTGGTGGACGTAGACATCGTCGTCCAGGAGGCGTCGAGCCGGTTCGACGAGCCTCGGCAGGCGGACGAGGGTGCCGAACACCGGGTTGGTCTCGTGGACGCCGTGCACTCCACGGACCACGCCCGCTCCGGCCTCGACGACTCGGTGCGGACCCGCCTCACCGAAGACCGCGGGGAGTTCCCCGCGCAGAACGTCCAGCTCCGCTTCATCGAACAGGTCCGGCAGCAGGATGTATCCGTCCTGCTCGAATCGCCGTATCTGATCCTCGGTCAGCATGTACGAGCCACCGTCCTTTCCCGTAAGGCCAGGGACAAGCCGTCCTCGGCAGCAGCCGGCTGTCACTGTGCCTCGTGATGAACTCCACGATGAGTCACTGGATTTGGTGACTTGACGCGGTGGCCCGGCGATGGCATGGGCGGACTCACTCGCCAGGGCGTTGACGTGAGTCGCAGAGTGATCTTTAGTGGGATGGGCGAGCAGCGCTGCCGGACCGGCCAGTGCTCGCTGTGCCCTTCCGTCCGTCGGCCGGTGGGGCGGTAAGCGGACTGGTTCGGCGAAAGCGGGGGCGAATGACCGGGACTGTGCGGAACGATGAACGCCATACCGGCTGCGCCTCGGTGCCGCCGGACGAGCGCATCGGCTGACCCTTGTCCTTGGCCGTCGCTGCGGCGACTCCCCTGGACCTCATGGCGTACGACGAGACAGCCGCGATTGACCTGCCGGAACGCGTGGCGGGTGTGCCATCGGTGTGGATGGTGGATGCCGAACAGCAACGGGCGGTCGCCGACCGGCTGGCTCCCCGGATCCTCACGCCGGCTGAGCGGCGCAGGGCAGCAGCCATCCACGTGGAGTCGCGCCGCATCGGATATGTGATCGCGCACCTTGCGTTGCGTCTGCTGCTCGGCTCATTCCTCGGCGTGGCCGCCCCGGCGGTGCGGCTCGTGCGGGAGGGCTGCCCACAGTGCGGTGCCCTGCACGGACGCCCGGCGGTCGAGGGGGGCGGCGTTCATTTCTCGCTCGCGCGCAGCCACGGCGTCGCTCTGCTCGCGCTGGCCGATGTGCCGGTGGGTGTCGATGTCGAGCGGATCCCGCCCCCGGAGACGGCCTCGGCACTCGGTGCACGCCTGCATCCGCTGGAAGCCGCGGCGCTGGCCGCGGCGCCGGATGCCTGTCGGCCGGCGATGTTCGCGCGGACCTGGGTGCGCAAGGAGGCCTACCTCAAGGGGCTGGGGTGCGGGCTGGCGCGCGATGTGGCGCGTGATCACGTCGGAGCGGGGTCCGACCCTGCCGCGCTCCCCGGTGGGTGGCTGATGCAGGACGTACCCGTACGGGACGGCTATGCGGGCGCGGTCGCGGTCTGCCGGCCGGTGTAGCGGTACCCAAGAGGGCACCCCCACCGGGGTCCGGCCCCTGGGTGGCCCGGACCCCGGTGGGGTGCGCTATCCGGCCGCGGCATCCGGCCCGTTGGTCGGATCCAGGGCCGCGCGCAACAACTGGAGATAGGTGTCGAGCGGGATTTCCATTCCGCCGATCTGCCGCGTGAACCTATGCATTTCCTGCACGTCGGCGAGTACGCAGCTGCGGCGGGCCATGAATTCTGCCATCGCGGCGATCGCGGCGTGTCCCGCATTCGGTGCTGCGTGGAACATGGTCTCCATCGAGAACCAGCGCCCCATTCCCAGGCCCAGTGTTCCACCGACGAGTTGGCCGTCGAGCCAGACTTCGGCACTGTGGGCCGCCCCGGCGAGGTGAAGCCTCTGATAAAGATCGATCATTGAGTCGTCGATCCAGGTGGATTCGCCCGGATTACGACCGACGGCACAATGTTTCACAACATCGGAGAAAGCGGCATCCCAGCGGAATGTGAACCCTGCGGAGCTCGCGGAACGCTGCGCCTTCTTGAGGTACCGATTCCAGGTGCGGCCTCGCAGGTCGATGATGCATCGCGTCGCAGGCCTCTCCCATTTGAGCGGAGCATCCGGTTTGTCGGCCTGGCCACCCACGTACCAGCCGTTGGCGTAATAGGAGAGGGCGTCCGCTACCTCGACATGCGTACTCAACGGTGCGACTCCCTCGCGTCGGCGAACCCGGGGGGATCTATCTCGGTGATGCTCACGCGGATGAGGGCGGCCAGCGAGCTCGTCGATGTTTTCGCCCGCATTCGCCGCAGGTGTGTGCTTACCGTGTGGACACTGATCCCGAGATATCGGGCGGTTTGGTCATATGTGAACCCTGATGCCAGGCAGTTCAGGATTTCACGTTCCCGAGGCGACAAGTTCCCGGTTTTGCATACCTGCACAGTTCCCCCGTACACATCGATCCCGAAGAGAAATCAAGATCTTCGACTGCACTTGCACCTGCAGGATATCAGTTCGCAATTTAATCTCAACGGGGGCCGTTTTCGGCCATTCTCAGAGATACCTCTTGCGTGCATCCTGCTTGTCAGGGTCGATGAGTGCCCTGCGTCGCCGAGGGGGTAGTCGGCGTGCTCGTGCCGGGTGCCCGCATACGCATGGGCCGCTGCCCACCGGACAGCGGCCCATGCAGGGGTGGTGCCAGGACGTGTCCGCCTAGCTCTGCTTGATCCTCAGGAAGGTGACGGAGTTCGCCGGGAAGGTGTACGTGAACTTCGGGGCCACACCCCGGAGGGTGGACGTCACCGGCGTCACCGGCGTGTCCGTCTCCGTGTTCACTGCGTCCTCGTCGGCGGCCAGCGTGGTCACGCGGGCCGTGGAGGCGACCTTGGCGCCCCCGAGGTCGACGGCCGTACGAGCCTCGGCGGACTGGGCGTTGACGACCTTGACGATCAGGTCACCGGTCTTCGCGTCCTTGGTGACGACCTGGCGGAACGGCTCGGCCGGCTTGTCGTCCTTGAAGCTGCCCCACTCCTTGCCGTCGAGGAAGAGGGTGACCTGGCGGCCGCGGACCTTGATGCCGATGTCGTAGGCGCGGCCGGTCTCGATCGACCCGGGCTTCGCCATGAGGGTGCTCTTGCCGCCGTCCACGGCCTGCTCGATCGCGGACTGGGTGTTGTTCCAGCCGCCCAGGTTCCACCAGTAGTAGTTGCCGGTGTCCTTGACGCCGAAGGCGACGAGGAAGCCCTCCTTGCCGGCCTTCTTGGTGGCCTTCACCTGAAGGTCGTAGTCCTTCCAGGCCGGGTCGCCCGCCGTGACCATGGTGTTCTCGGCGGCGGCGTCGGTCTGGACGTACTGGCCGTCCTGGATGCTCCAGCTGCCGCTGCCGCTGCCCGTCCACTTCGAGGCGTCACCGGAGAAGTCGTCGCTCAGCAGGGTCGAGCCGTCCGCCGAGGTGACCTTCACATCGTCGTACGCGGCGCTGGTCGCCCATGTCGACAGGCCGACGGCGCCGGTGACGGGGCCGCTGACGTCCGGGGTCGTGGTGGCCTTCGACGGCACGACGCGGTCGCCGACGTTGGTCATGAACAGCTTCTGGACCTCGTAGTTGGCCGAGTTCCAGGAGGCCCGGTTGTTGAACCAGATCATGTCCGGGCGCCACTGCACGTAGTCCTCGTTGGCGAGCAGCGGGGCGTACGAGGCGAGTTTGACGACGTCCGCGTTGCGCTCCAGGCCGGTCATGAAGGCCGCTTCGGCCAGGCCGTTCCTCCAGGCGTTGCCCTGGGAGGCGTACTCGCCGAGGAAGACCTTGGGGCCGTTGCGGTCGTAGGAGTCGTAGCGGTCGTTGTTCTGGAGGAACCAGGTCGGGCTGTTGTAGTAGTGCTCGTCGACCATGTCGACCTTGCCCTCGCGGTTGAGCTGCCAGGCCGTGTCGAAGGTCGTGCCGGCGTCGTCCGGGCCCGAGTTGGAGATGACGGTGATGTCCGGGTACTGCGCCTTGATGGCCGCCCGGAACCGCTCGAAGCGGGCGAAGAACTCCTCAGGGAGGTTCTCCTCGTTGCCGACCCCGAGGTGGGTGAGGCGGAAGGGCTTGGGGTGGCCCATCTGCGCGCGCACCTTGCCCCATGTGGAGGTCGCCGGGCCGTTGGCGAACTCGATGAGGTCGAGGGTGTCCTGGATGTGCCGCTTGAGCAGCGCCTCGTCGTCGGTGGCCTTGTTCTGGCCGCAGCCGGTCACCAGGGCGGGGACGACGGGCAGCGGCATGGCGCCGATGTCCTCGGAGAAGCGGAAGTACTCGTAGTAGCCGAGACCGTAGCTCTGGTTGTAGCCCCAGACGTTGGCGTTGGTGGCGCGCTGCTCTACGGGTCCGATGGTGTCCTTCCACTGGTAGCTGCGCTTGCGCTGCCAGTTCGAGGCCTCGCTGTAGTCCTCCATGGAGCCGGTGTTGACCAGGCAGCCGCCGGGGAAGCGCACGAAGCCGGGTTTCAGGGCGGCGATCTTCTCCGCGAGGTCCTTGCGCAGGCCGTTCGGCTGGTTCTTGTACGTCTCGCGCGGGAACAGCGACACCTCGTCGAGCGCCGCGGTGTTCGTCGAGGCGACGGCGAGCCGGCCGCGGTTGCTCGTGCGGGTAGCCGTGAACGTGGCCTTGTACTTCGCCCAGCCGCCCTTCACGGCGACCCGGCGGGCGGTGGCGAGCGTGCCCGCGGTGTCCTTCAGCGAGACGGTGAGCGTGGTGCCGCTCGTGGCCCGGGCCCAGACGGAGAAGTCGTACCGCTTGCCCTGGTCGACCCGGATGCCGGTGTTGTAGCCGGCGTTCGTGACGGACGAGCCGGCGCCCAGGGAGAGGTAGTTGCGGTTGCGCTCGTTGAGGCGACCCGAGTCGTTCACGACGGCGGCCGTGCCGCCCGCCGTCCACGAGGTCAGAGGCGTGTAGGAGCCGTTGTCGGCGGTGGAGTACTCGAAGGACCGGTTCTGCACGAGCTCGGCGTACAGACCGCCGTCGGCGGCCCGGTTGATGTCCTCGAAGAAGACGCCGTACATCGTGTCGTCGATCGCGGCGCCCTGGGCGGACGGGTCGACGGTGATCGCGTAGTCGGTGACGTCCTCGGCGTGCGCGGGCGCCGGTACGAGGGCTGCTGCCGTCAGGAGGGCGGTGGTCGTGAGACCCAGTCTCCATCGGGTGCGGGCTGCGGTGCGTGGCATGGATACTCCGCGGCTCTCTGGTAGAGGAGTGTTCGAAATATCAGACATTGGTCAACACTTCGAACGGCAAGATAGGGAGGGGGTGGATGGGCGTCAATGGGTCGCGCAGCAACGCGTGGGACGGAGAGCGGTACTCGATGGGCGAGTTCTGGCCAGTGCCGGACGTGCTGGCGTATCTGGCCGGGCACTGGCGCGTGACACGGTCGGTGCGGGATCTCGCGAGCGGCGAAGAGGGGGAGTTCACCGGCACCACCGAGTTCCGCGCGGAGGAGACCGGCGGACTGCTGCACCACGAGTCCGGCACCTTCGTCTGGCAGGGCGTCGCCCGGCCCGCGGAGCGGACTCTACGGTTCCTGCCGGGCCCGGGCGGCACGGCGGACGTGCGGTTCGCCGACGGGAGGCCGTTCCACGACCTGGACCTGACGTCCGGCCTGCACCGCGTCGGCCACCCCTGCTCGGCGGACCTCTACCGCGGGGAGTTCACCGTCCTCGACGCCGATCACTGGCGGACGGTGTGGCACGTCCGCGGCCCTGCCAAGGACCTGGTGCTGAGCACCGGCTACGCGCGCGAGAGCTGAGCCGGCGCCCCGTCGAAGCGCAGGTTCCAGCGCCCGGCCCGGCCCGTCACGGACGTCGTCGACAGCGGGCGGACATCGAGGTTCCAGTACGTCGAGGGCGGTGCCTTCAGGGCGTACACCAGGGCCGCCCGGATCACGGACGGCTCGGCCACCGCCACGACCCGGCAGCCGTCCTCGACGGGCCGGGTGTCGAGCCAGCCGCCGACCCGGGTGATGAAGTCGACCAGCGACTCACCGCCGTGCGGTGTGGCGCGCGGATCGGCGAGCCAGGCGTCCACGGCATCCGGCTCCCGGGCCATCGCCTCGCCCAGGGTCAGCCCGCGCCACCGGCCCATGTCGCAGTCGCGCAGCCCGAGCTGCACCAGCGGCGCGTACCCGAGCCCCTCCCCCGTCGCCCGGCTGCGCGGAGTCGGCGAGCAGTAGCGCAGTTCGGCCGCGGCGAGCGGCAGCAGTTCCTGCGCGACCCGCTCCACCTCCGCCCAGCCGGCCTGGTCCAGCGGCCGCTCGTCATCGAAACGCTCGGCGAGCACCGGGGAGCTGCGCGCCGCGGCGACGAAGGTGACCCGAAGTGGCATGCGGCGATGGTGGACGCAGCAAGTGCGCAGGTCAAGAGGTGTTACCTACGAGTTACCGAGGGTGCGCCGGTCCTCACGGGCCGAAGACCAGCGCCATCCAGTCCCCGGGGCGCTCGAGGGCCGCGAACCCGTACCGCGCGTACACCTCGTGGGCATCGTGCGTGGCGAGCAACGCCCGCCGCACCCCGTACGACCGCAGCTCGTCCCGAACGGCGGCCACGAGCGCGCCTCCGACGCCCTTGCCGCGCACCGAGGGGTCGACGTACACGTCACACAGCCACCCGAAGGTCGCCCGGTCGGTGATCACCCGGGCGTAGGCGACCTGCTTCCCCGACACCGTGTCGTACACGCCGAAGTTGAGCGAGCCCTCGATCGCCCGGTCCTGCTTCTCCCGGGGGCGCCCCAGCGCCCAGTACGCGTCGGTGGACAGCCAGTGGTGGACGCGCTCGCGGTCGACGCGGGCGGGGTCGGTGGAGATCTCGTAGCCCTCGGGCAGGCTCGGGGTGCCGGTCATGGCCGCGATGCTCGCAGGCGGCCCGGAAGCGCGTCGAACGGTTATCCCAGCACCTCGTCGCAGGCCGCGCGCAGCCGTCGTACGCCCTCGGCGATCTCCCCCGTCCCGGCGACCGCCGCGAAGCTCAGCCGGACGTGTGCGGCCGGTGGTTCGGCGCTGAAGTACGGGCGGCCGGGCGTGAGGGCGACGCCGGCCCGCAGGGCCGCTGAGGTCAGGGCCGACTCGTCCGTGCCGTCGGGCAGGCGGGGCCACAGGTGGTAGCCGCCGGACGGGACGTGCGGCAGCGCGAGCTCCGGCAGGTGCAGGGCGAGGGCTCCGGTCATCGCGTCCCGGCGGGCTTTCAGCTCCGCGGAGACGGCCCGCAGATGACGCGGCCAGGCGGGCGAGCCCACGAGTTCGAGGGCGGCCTCCTGGAGGGGGCGCGGCACGAAGAACGTGTCGACGACCTGGATGGCCCGCAGCCGCTCCAGGACCGGCCCGCGCGCGGCCAGGGCGCTGACCCGGAAGCTGGGCGAGGTCGCTTTGGTGAGCGAGGAGACGTGGACGACGACACCGTCGGGGTCGTCGGCGGCCAGCGGGCGCGGCAGCGGCCCCGCGTCCTCGTGCACCAGCCGCCGCACGAAGTCGTCCTCGACGACGAACGCGCCGGCCTCCCGGGCGATGCGCAGCACCTCGGCGCGCCGCCCGGGCGCCAGGACCGCGCCGGTGGGGTTCTGGAAGAGCGGCTGGCAGACGAAGGCCGGAGCACCGGTGGCGCGGAACGCGTCCGCGAGCAGCTCCGGTCGCACCCCGTCGGCGTCGACCGGGACGGGGACCGGGCGCAGTCCCGCCGCCCGGGCGATGGCGAGCATGCCGGGATAGGTCGGCGATTCGACCAGGACGGGGGCGCCGGGCGGGGCGAGGGCGCGCAGGGCGGTGGTGAGCGCGGACTGCCCGCCGGCGGTGACCAGCACCTCGGCGGCCGTGACCGCGCCGCCGATGCTCCGCGCGAACCATTCGCGCAGCTCCGGCAGCCCCTCCATGGGCGGGCGCCCCCAGGTACCGGGGCGGCGCCCGGCTCGCGAGAGGGCGGCGGCCATCGCCCGCTCCGGTTGCAGCGACGGGTGCAGATAGCCGCCGTTGAACTCGATCACGCCGGGCGGCGGCGCGGCCAGCGACACCAGTACGCCGGAGGCGTCGACCGAGCGCGGCACGAGATCGGCGGCACCGTCGGCGCTGAGGGCGACCTCCTGCCAGGAGGTGTCCCCGGCGGGGGCCGGTGCCGGGCGGGCCTGCGCACGGAACGCGCCCGCGCCGGGCCGGGTGACCACCAGACCCTCGGCGGCCAGCTGCGCCAGGGCCCGGGACACCGTCACCGGGCTCACCCGGAACCGCTCGACGAGCGCCCGGCTCGACGGCAGCTTTCCACCGGGTGAGTAGCGGTCAAGCTCCCCCCTCAGCTGTTCAACCAGTTCATCCACACTGCTACGCTCTTGCATGAGAGCACAGAGTAGCGCTACTACGACCTCACCGATAGCAGTCGCCACCCCGGGACCGGAGCGCCCCGGGTTCGGCACCCTTCAGGCCGCCCTGGGCGTCGTCGCGTTCTCCCTCACGTTCCCGGCCACCGCCTGGGGGCTTGAGGGCTTCGGGCCCTGGTCGCTGGTCGCCGTGCGGAGCGTTCTGGCAGCGGTGATCGCGGGCGGCTGTCTGATGGCCCTGCGGGTGCCGCTGCCCGCCCGTCGGCACTGGGCGGGACTCGCGGTCGTCGGAGCCGGTGTCGTCCTCGGCTTCCCCCTGCTGACCACGCTCGCGCTGGAGACCTCCACCACCGCGCACGCCGCCGTCGTGGTCGGGCTGCTGCCGCTGACGACCGCTCTCTTCTCCGCGCTGCGCGTGGGCGCCAGGCCCTCGCGCACCTTCTGGATCGCCGCCCTCGCGGGCGCGGCGGCGGTGCTGGCCTTCACCGTGCAGCAGAGCGGCGGCGCCCTGACCACCGCCGACCTATACCTTTTCGCCGCGCTGCTGGTCTGCGCGGCCGGCTACACCGAGGGCGGCCGCCTGGCCCGGGTCATGCCGGGCCGGCACGTGATCGGCTGGGCGCTGGTGCTGTGCCTGCCGCTGACCGTGCCCGTCGCCGCGTTCGCCCTGGCGCACGAGCCGGTGCACCTGACCGCGCACAGCGTCACCGGGCTGCTGTGGGTCGCGGTGGGCTCGCAGTTCCTCGGGCTGGTCGTCTGGTACCGCGGCATGGCGGCCATCGGCATCCCGAAGGCCAGCCAGTTGCAGCTCGCCCAGCCGCTGCTCACACTGGTGTGGTCGGTGCTGCTGCTGGGCGAGCACCTCACGGTCGCCGCCCCGCTGACGGCCGCGGCGGTGCTGGTCTGCATCGCCGTCACACAGCGGTCACGCGGCTGAGCGGGACGGCGCACGGCCCCTGCCGGCAGGCGCCCGCCGCCGTGGACCCGGAGGCCACGGACCGCTGCTTCGCACATCGTGAGGAGGCCCCAGATGCGCGCAACCGTGGGCGACCAGCTTGTCCAGCACGGCAGGGTGGTCGGTCAGCACGACAAGGTCGGCGAGATCGTCGAAGTGCTCGGGCAGGAGGGCGGCCCCCCGTACCGCGTCCGGTTCGAGGACGGGCACGAGGGCGTGTGCTCGCCGGGTCCCGACACGGAGATCCGGCACAGGGAGACCACCACCGGGCCGTGATTCAGCGCGGGGGCGGCGCCGGCTCCCCGTAGTGGTCGGCGACGACCCGCGCCATCGCCCCGATCCGGTCGGCCGCCACGTCCCTGGCGGCGAAGTAGGCGTGTCCGCGCACCTGCGGGTACTGCCCGGCCAGCGTCAGGTGCCGGGAGAGTTCGTCCGTCTCCTGCCACGAGGCGGGCTGCGCCGGGTCACCCGCCTTGTACAGCGCCTCCCCCACGTAGAGCTGCGTCGAGCTGCCGCGTGCGACCTCCGCCCACCAGGGCAGCAGCTTCGCGTAGTCGGCGGCGGCGAAGCCGATGTTCCAGTACAGCTGCGGGACGATGTAGTCGATCCAGCCCTCGTGTACCCACTTCCGCGTGTCCGCGTGCAGGTCGTCGTAGGTCTCCACACCCGCCTTCGTGTCCGAGCCGAGCGGGTCCGTCCCGGCGTTGCGCCACACGCCGAACGGGCTGATGCCGAAGCGTGCGCCCGGCCGGACCTCCTTGACGCGGTCCGCCGTCTCCCGCACCAGCCGGTCGATGTTGTCCCGCCGCCAGGCGGCCCGGTCCGGGAAGCCGCCGCCGTGCTCG
The DNA here is from genome assembly GCF_009872555.1 of Streptomyces sp. SID5643. Lineage (NCBI taxonomy): Bacteria > Bacillati > Actinomycetota > Actinomycetes > Kitasatosporales > Streptomycetaceae > Streptomyces > Streptomyces sp. SID5643. The sequence goes on along the minus strand of NZ_WWIC01000261.1, from coordinate 15,528 downwards.
TCGTAGGCCGCGTCGTCGTCGAAGCTCTCTCCCGCCACCGGGTACGGGTAGAAGTAGTCGTCGAAGTGGACGCCGTCCACGGGGTACTTCGCCACGGCGTCGAGCATCGCGTCCTCGACGAAGGCGCGGACCTCCGGCAGCCCGGGGTTGTAGAAGAGCTTCCCGCCGTACGTCACCACCCAGTCGGGGTTCTCCCGGGCGGGGTGAGACGCGACGAGCCGGGCCGGGTCGGCGTGTGCGGCGACCCGGTACGGGTTGAACCAGGCGTGCAGGTGGAGCCCCCGCGCATGCGCCTCCTGGACCGCCGTACCCAGCGGGTCCCAGCCGGGATCCTTGCCCTGGGTGCCGGTGAGGTACTGCGACCAGGGCTCGTACGGCGAGGGCCACAGGGCGTCCGCCGTGGGCCTGACCTGGAAGAAGACGGTGTTGAGCCGGTTGCGGACCGCCGTGTCGAGGTGGGTGAGCAGTTCGGCGCGCTGCTGCGACGCGGTCAGCCCGGACTTCGACGGCCAGTCGCGGTTGGCCACGGACGCGATCCAGACACCCCGCATCTCGGGATCCGGGGCGCCGCCCCGGCGGCCGGGAGCGGCCGACGCCTGGGGCATCATCGTGAAAGCCGACAGCGCCGCCACCGCGAACGCCCTGCGTGAGACTCGTCCCATCCGCATGCTCCAAAAAGCCGCGGATCCGCCCGGCCGCGGATCGCTCCGCGCCCAGCATGCCGGAAGCAGACCCGACCCCGGCGATCGATCATCGATACTTCGGAGTAACGTGCACGAACGGAGCAGGCACCGGGACCCGGCGAACCTGCCCGGACGTGGATCAGCAGCGAAAGGGACGATGTGACGGACATCCCAGCGGGAGACATTGCACGCGTCGGAGTCGTGGGCTGCGGTCAGATGGGCGCGGGCATCGCCGAGGTGTGCGCCCGGGCCGGCCTGGACGTCAAGGTCGCCGAGACCACCGGCGAAGCCCTGGAGATCGGCCGTACCCGGCTGTTCACCTCCCTGGCCAAGGCCGCCGAGCGCGGCAAGATCACCGAGGAGGAGCAGGAGGCCACGCTGGCCCGCCTGAGCTTCACCACGGACCTCGGCGAGTTCGCCGACCGTGACCTCGTGATCGAGGCCGTCGTCGAGAACGAGCAGGTGAAGACCGAGATCTTCCAGGTACTGGACCAGGTCGTGACCCGGCCGGACGCCATCCTGGCCTCCAACACCTCGTCCATCCCGCTGGTGAAGCTGGCGGTGGCGACCTCGCGGCCCGACCAGGTCATCGGCATCCACTTCTTCAACCCGGCCCCGGTGCAGAAGCTCGTCGAGCTGATCCCGGCGCTGACCACGTCCGAGGGCACCATCGGCCGCGCCCAGATGTTCACGGAGAAGCTGCTGGGCAAGCACGCGATCCGCGCTCAGGACCGCTCCGGCTTCGTGGTCAACGCGCTGCTGATCCCTTACCTGCTCTCGGCGATCCGGATGTTCGAGACGGGCATCGCCAGCCGCGAGGACATCGACAACGGCATGGAGATGGGCTGCGCCCACCCGATGGGTCCGCTGAAGCTGTCGGACCTGATCGGCCTGGACACGGTCGCCTCGGTCGCGCAGTCGATGTACGAGGAGTACAAGGAGCCCCTGTACGCCGCTCCCCCGCTGCTCCAGCGCATGGTCGACGCGGGCCGGCTGGGCCGCAAGTCCGGCTCGGGCTTCTACACGTACGCCTGATCGGCGCTCCCCGTCCGCCTCATCCCGAGGCCGATTACGGACGGTCAGATTTCAGCCATGTCGCGGGCCCGGCACCAGAGATGGTGCCGGGCCCGCGGCATTCACACACCGTGTGCGCGCCGGGCTCGCATATGCCCTACGCACACTCTCCCCAGGCGCCCACCAGGCGAGTTGACTCCACATGCGCATGCAAGGGATGTGAAACGACTACGGAAAGGAGCGGAATCGTGACCGCCGATCCCGAGCATCCCGTCGTTCATGGAGAACTCGCAGAGTTACGACGCCGCCTCGATGTGGCCTACGCCCGCGTCGAGGGGGGACTGGCTCTGCTCAGCCACCGCACCGAGGAGACCGCCAAGGAGATCGAGGAGCTCAACACCCGTATCCACACGCTCGAACACGCGCGCTGGCCGCTCCCTGCGGTCGCCGCCCTCACCGCCGTGGGTGCCCTCGTCATGGCGATCTGGCAGGCGCTGGGCCGTTGACTCAGGGCAGCGTGTCCTGACCGAGCCTGAGATGGTGCAGCAGCAGTAACGCGGCCGCCATGTTGGCGGCCGGGACCTCGCCGCGGGCGACCATGTCGGGGACGAGCTTGAGAGGCACCCATTCCCGGCGGTCCGACTCGAAGTCGTCCACGGGGTGCCCGACGTAGTCGCCCTCGTCGGCCCAGTACACGTGGTGCCGGGCGTCGGTGAGCCCGTTGGAGGGCTCCACGCTCATGAGGTGGCGCAGGGGTCCCGGCCGCCAGCCGGTCTCCTCCTCCAGTTCCCTGGCGGCCGCGCGGGCGATGTCCTCGCCGTCCTCGACGACCCCCGCCGCGAGTTCCCACCCCCAGCTGTCGGTGATGAAGCGGTGCCGCCAGAGCAGCAGCACCTCGTTGGCCTCGTTCACGACCGTGGCCACCGCAACGGGCCGCAGCCGTATGAGGAAGTGGTCCAGGTGCCGGCCGTCCGGCAGTTCGACATCCGCGAGATTGACGCTGAACCAGCGGTTTGAGTACACGGTTTGCTCGTTGTGTTTCGTCCACTGCACGGTTCTGCCACCTTCCGTCGAGTAAGTGGCAATATCGCAGCAGGGACGGAGGGACAGCAGGCGCACGGGAAGCGCCTCGGAGCGACCCCGGGCACCACCGCCCGGATCTACAACGGTACGCGCAGGGCCCCGTCGATGAGTTCGGCGGCCTCGGCCGTGCCCGCGCAGCCACTGCGCACCAGGTGCTCCCGCACGGCGCGCAGCCGGTCGCGCAGCCGCTGGGACTCCATGCCCCGGGCCTGCTCGGCCATCTGCACGGCGATGATGACCGCCTTGTCGGCGTTGCCCTGCCGCAGCTCGATGGTGCTCAGCATCGCGAGCCGGTGCACCCGGCCGCGGTCGTGCGCCGGGCTGTCGACGGCGGCCGCGGCATGCTCCCCGGCGGCCGCGATCTCCCCGAGGCTCAGCAGCGCCTCCGCCACCTGGACGTTGACGAGCCCGGGCTGGACATAACCGGTCTCGTCGGGCTCGTGGCCGCGCCGGATGCGCTCGGCGGACTGCTCGGCCCGCCGGATGCAGGACAGGGCACTGCCGCCGTCGCCGAGATGCGCGTACGCCTTGGCCTGCATCGCGTAGAGGTCGGAGGCGAGCGCCGGGGTGATGTGCTTGCCGGCGGCCCGCAGCGCCGCCTCCGCGAAGGCGACGGACTGCCGGTACTCCCGCATGAACAGCGACTGGTTGACGAGCAGGGCGATCACATACGCCCCGAGGCCCCGGTCCCCGCTGGCCTTGGCCAGCCGCAGGGCCTGGTGGAAGTAGCGCTGGGCCAGTCCGTGCGCGTCGGAGTCGTACGCGCAGATGCCGGCGACCGCCACCAACCCGCCCGTGGCACGGTGCAGTTGACGGCCCGTCTCGTCGGTGTAGCTGCCGCGCAGCAGCGGCGCGGCCTCGGCGTTGAGGAAGCCGACGATCCGGGCCCGCGTGGCGATGCCGCCGGCCTTGCGGTACATCTGCTCGTAGTGCGCACGGGCGGCCCGCAGCATCGCCAGGTCGCCCGTGGTCACCCGGTGTCTGCCGCCGCGGGAGACGTCCACGTCCTCGGGAGGGTTCTCCCACTCCCACACGGGCATCACGGCGGGCGTGCCGGTGAGCGCGGGCGCGTCCAGGATGTGGGGCCGTTGCTGCTGGTCGGAGCGCCACAGGGCGGTGGCGCGTTCGACGAACCCGGACAGGGAGCCGGTGTGCGGGGCGGACGGCTCGCCGGGCACGCCGAGACCGATGTCGTCGAGGGTCACCTGCCGCTGGAGCCTGGCCGCGAGCACCTCGCAGATCAGGTCGGGCACCTGGCCCCGAGGGCGCTGCCCCTTCAACCACCGGGCGACGGCGGTGTGTTCGTACCTCAGGGACAGACCTCGCGCCCGTCCCGCCTGATTGACGTGTGCGGCCAGCCCCGCGTGCGAGATCCCCGCCTCGTCCAGGATCGCGTCGAGCAGAGTGTTGGGCTGCATGTGGGCCCCCCGGGTGGCTCGGTGCGGCCAGATTAGTGGGTCCGCCTTCACACGGGGTGTGAACGGAGTGCCCGAATCCGCACGGTGTGCGCACTGTCGCTCAGAGTCGCCGACCGGTTGACTGAATTGCCTCGAAAGAGGCCGGCCGGGCCGCCGGCTCCCCCTCGTACAGTGCGGCGGCCCGCACCCGCCGTCCGCCCGGCTGCCTGCCCGACACTCCGTGGCGGGGCGGACGGCATCGCCGGCCGGGCTGTCAGGGCGCGGGGAACTGCGCGAACGACCACGATGAACCGTCAGCCGCCGACAAGCCGCAGCTCCCCGCCCCTTGGGCACTCAGCTCCGCAACTCGGCACCCACCCGCTCGCCCGCGAGGGCGACCGCCGCGTCCCGGGCCGCGGAGGCCTCGTCCACCGTCAGCGTCCGGTCGGCCGCCCGGAACCGCAGCGCATAGGCGAGCGACTTCCGTCCGTCACCCAGCTGCTCCGCGTTCTCATAGACGTCGAACAGCCGGATGGACTCCAGCAGTTCCCCGGCCCCCGCACGCAGGGCCTCCTCGACCTCCGCCGCCGGGACGACGGCGTCGACCACCAGGGCGACATCCTGCGTGGCGACGGGGAACGTGGAGATCCGCGGCGCCTCGGCCGTGGCGTCACCAGCCGCCTCCACCGCGTCCAGGTCGATCTCCATCGCGCAGCTGCGCGCGGGCAGCCCGAGGGCCTTCACGACCCGGGGGTGCAGCTCACCCGCGTGGCCCACGACCCGCTCGGCGCCGTCCACGGTGACCGCAAGCTCGGCGCACCGCCCCGGGTGCCACGGCCCGTACTGACCCTTGCGGATGACGAGTTCGGCACCGGCCTCACGGGCGACGGACCGGGCGGCCTCGACCGCGTCGGCCCAGTCGGCCGGACGGCCCTTGCCCCACCAGCCGGCCTGCTCGCGCGCACCGGCGAGGACGACCGCCACGTGCCGCGGCTGGTCGGGCAGCGCCGCGTTCAGCTCGGCGAGCTCCTCGTCGGTCGGACGGCGGTCGACGGGCAGCACGGCCGCGGTCCGCCGCTCCTCGCGCGGCCGGAAGACCAGTCCGGTTTCGAACAGCGCGAGGTCGTGCGAGCCCCGGCCGTCGTTGCGGCGCAGGGCGGCGAGCAGACCCGGCAGCAGCGTCGTGCGCAGTGCGGGCTCCTCGTCGCTCAGCGGGTTGCTGAGCTTCACGACGCGGCGGGCCGGGTCGTCCGCTTCCAGACCGAGCTGGTCGAAGACCTGCTCGCCGATGAACGGGTAGTTCAGCGCCTCGACGTACCCGGCACCGGCCAGGGCACGGCCGACACGGCGGTGCAGCCGCTGCCGGTCGGTCAGGCCGAGGCCCGCCGGCGGCTTGGGCAGCGTGGAGGGCAGGTTCTCGTAGCCCTCCAGCCGGATGACCTCTTCGGCCAGGTCGTTCGGGTCGGTGAGGTCGGGACGCCAGGACGGCACGGTGACGATCAGCTCGTCCTGCCCGTACACGTCACAACCGACCTCCTGGAGGCGGCGCACGACCGTCTCGCGGCCGTAGGCGACGCCCGCGACCTTGTCGGGGTGGTCGGCCGGGATGGTGATGGTGCGCGGCGCGGAGGGGGCGATGACCTCGGTGACGCCGGCCTCGGCGGTGCCGCCCGCGAGCAGCACCAGCAGGTCGACGGTGCGCTGCGCGGCGGCTGCCGCGGCCTGCGGGTCGACGCCGCGCTCGAAGCGCCGGGACGCCTCGGAGGACAGCTTGTGGCGGCGGGCCGTGCGCGCGATGGACACGGCGTCGAAGTGCGCGGCCTCGATGACGACGTCCGCCGTGGCGTTCTCGGTGTCGTCGTGATCGGCGATCTCCGTGTTGGCGCCGCCCATGACGCCGGCGAGCCCGATCGGGCCGCGGTCGTCGGTGATCACCAGGTCCTCGGCGTCCAGCGTGCGCTCGACACCGTCGAGGGTGGTGAGCTTCTCCCCCGCCTCGGCCCGGCGTACACCGATCGTGCCCTGGACCAGACCGCGGTCGTAGGCGTGCAGCGGCTGGCCGAGCTCCATCATCACGTAGTTGGTGACGTCGACGGCGAGGGAGACCGGGCGCATGCCGACCTTCTGCAGCCGGCGCTGGAGCCAGATCGGGGAGCGCGCCTCGGCGCTGAGGCCGGTCACCGTGCGTGCGGTGAAGCGGTCGCAGCCGGTGGGGTCCGAGATCTGCACCGAGTAGCCGTAGGCGTTCGGGCCGGGCACGTCGATCAGGGCCGGGTCGCGCAGCGGCAGACCGTAGGCGGTGGCGGTCTCACGCGCCACGCCGCGCAGCGACAGGCAGTAGCCGCGGTCGGGCGTCACGGCGATGTCGAGGACCTCGTCGACCAGTTCCAGCAGCTCGACGGCGTCCTTGCCGATCTCGGTCTCCGGCGGCAGGACGATGATGCCCTTGGTGCCGTCGTCGCCCATGTTCAGCTCGTCGCTGGAGCAGATCATGCCGCGCGACATCCGGCCGTAGGTCTTGCGCTCGGCGATCTGGAAGTCACCGGGCAGCACGGCGCCGGGCAGGGCCACGACGACCTTGTCACCCACGGCGAAGTTGCGGGCGCCGCAGATGATCTCCTGCGGCTCGCCGGTGCCGTTGGCCTGGCCGACGTCGACGGTGCAGAAGCGGATCGGCTTCTTGAACTCCGTCAGCTCCTCGATCGTCGCCACCTGGCCGACGACCAGCGGACCCTTGAGGTCGGCGCCGAGCTGCTCGACGGTCTCGACCTCCAGACCGGCCGAAATGAGCTTGGCCTGCACGTCACGACCGGTCTCCGTCTCCGGCAGGTCGACGTACTCCCGCAGCCAAGAAAGCGGGACCCGCATCAGATCTCCATCCCGAACGGCCGGGTGAACCGGACGTCACCCTCGACCATGTCTCGCATGTCTTCGACGTTGTGGCGGAACATCAGCATCCGCTCGATGCCGAACCCGAAGGCGAACCCGCTGTACTTCTCGGGGTCGACGCCGCAGGCGGTGAGCACCCGCGGATTGACCATGCCGCAGCCGCCGAGCTCGATCCAGCCCTCGGAGGAGCAGGTGCGGCAGGGGCGGTCCGGGTTGCCGATGGACTCGCCCTTGCAGACGTAGCAGAGCATGTCCATCTCGGCGCTCGGCTCGGTGAACGGGAAGAAGTTCGGCCGCAGCCGGGTCTTCATGTCCGCACCGAACAGGGCCTGGACCATGTGGTCCAGGGTGCCCTTGAGGTCGGCCATCGTCAGGCCCTCGTCCACCGCCAGCAGCTCGATCTGGTGGAAGACGGGCGTGTGCGTGGCATCGAGCTCGTCGGTGCGGAACACGCGGCCGGGGCAGACGATGTAGACCGGCAGCTCACGGTCGAGCAGCGCGCGGGCCTGCACCGGGGAGGTGTGGGTACGCAGCACGACGCCGGATCCGGACTCGTCGGTGCCCTGGGGGCCCTGCACGAAGAACGTGTCCTGCATCTGCCGGGCCGGGTGGTCGGGCAGGAAGTTCAGGGCGTCGAAGTTGAACCACTCCGCCTCGGCCTCGGGCCCTTCGGCGACCTCGTAGCCCATGGCCACGAAGACGTCCGCCACGCGCTCCATCATGGTGGTGAGCGGGTGCCGGGCGCCGGCCGGTACACGGTCGTAGGGCAGCGTGACGTCCACCGCCTCCTCGACCAGCACGCGCGCGTCCCGCTCGGCCTCCAGTTCCACCTGGCGTGCTGCGAGGGCCTTGTTCACGGCGCCGCGGGCCTGGCCGACGCGCTTGCCGGCCTCGGCCTTGGCGTGCGGGGGGAGGGCGCCGATCTCGCGGTTGGCGAGGGCCAGCGGGGAGGCTGGGCCGGTCTGGGCGACCTTGGCCTCGTGGAGTGCGTCGAGGGAGTCCGCGGCGGCGAAGGCGGCGAGCGCCTCGTCCCGCATGCGCTCGATCTCTTCCGGTTTCAACGTCTCGACCTCGACCGGGTCGTACGACTTATTCGGTGCCGACATCTCTTCCCGTGCTTCCGATTGTCCCCCAGCTACCGCTGGGAGGTGCCCCCAGGCTGAAGGTCCCCGTCACCGACCCCGACGGCCGCCTGTGGGGACACAAAGGTGCCAATGGCCGAGTCTAACGGGGTGGAGGTGGACGAATGCGCCCGTGGTCCTCAGGCGAGATACGCCGGAGCCGCCACGGGCAACGTAAATCGGAACTCGGCGCCGGCGCCGGGGGCGCGGCCGACCGTGATGGTCCCGCCGTGGGCCTCGACGATGCCCTTGACGATGTAGAGACCGAGGCCCGTCCCGCCGCGCTTGCTGCCCCGCCAGAAGCGGGTGAAGACGCGGTTCATGGACTCCTCCGGGATGCCGGGCCCCTCGTCGCTCACGATGACCGACGTACCGGTGTCCTCGTCCTCGCGGGGGGACGCCGTGGCCGTGACGTCGATCGTGACAGTTCCCTCGCCGTGCCGCACGGCATTTTCGAGCAGATTGCTGAGCACCTGGTCGATCTTGTCGGGGTCGGCCCACAGGTCGGGCAGCGGCTGCTGGACGCGCAGCAGGAACCGGTCGGCCGGCTGCCCGGCGGCGACGTAGGCCTGGATGTGCCGTCCGACGGCGGCACCGATGTCGACGGGCTGGCGGCGCACCTCCAGGCGGCCGGAGTCGATCCTGGAGATGTCGAGCAGCTCGGCGATGAGCCGGGTGACCCGGTCGGCGTCGGCGTCGACGGTCTCCAGCATCAGCCGCTTCTGGTCGTCGGTGAAGCGTTCCCACTTGGCGAGCAGCGTGGCGGTGAAGCCCTTCACCGAGGTGAGCGGGGAGCGCAGTTCGTGGGCGACGGTGGCGATCAGCTCGGCGTGGCTGCGCTCGGTGCGGCGGCGGGCCTCGGTGTCACGCAGGGTGACGACCAGGCGCCGGAGGGGGCCGGTGGGCCGGGTGCGGACGTAGCGCGCGGAGACCAGCACCTCACGGCCGCCGGGCAGGAGCAGGTTGCGCTCGGGCTGTCCGACGCGGATGGCGAGGCCGCCGTACGGGTCGGTCAGCTGCCACCAGCGCCGGCCTTCCAGGTCCTCCAAGGGCAGGGCCTTCTCCAGCCGCTGCCCGAGGGCGTCCTGGGCGCGGACGGCGGTGATGCGCTCGGCGGCCGCGTTGAAGCAGATGATGTGGCCCTGCTCATCGGCGACGACGAGCCCGTCGGGCAGGTGGTCCGGGTCGATGCCGAGGCCGGCGGGATCACCGGGTGGCCGGGACGCGGCGGGCGGGCTCCCGGCGTCCTGGGCTCCCGGTGCGCTGCTCGTGCCGACGCTCATCCCCGTACCCCACCTCCAAGGCTCCGCAGAGGGGTCCTGAGCTGGTCACCCTACTAGTTCCCGGTGACGGAGCGGCACCCTCCGGAGGCGCGCTGTGCACGCGCCGACGCATAGAGACATACGGCGGCGGCGGTGGCGAGGTTCAGGCTCTCGGCCTTCCCGTGGATCGGGACGCGGACGACGGCGTCGGCGAGGGCACGCGTCTCCTCGGGCAGGCCCCAGGCCTCGTTGCCGAAGACCCACGCGGTGGGCCCGCCCATGGTGCCCTTGTCGAGCTCGTCGTCGAGGTCGCGGTCGCCCGCGCCGTCGGCGGCGAGCACCCGGACCCCTGCGCCCCGCAGTGCGTCGACGGCCTGCTCAACGGGGACGCCGACGGCGACCGGCAGGTGGAACAGGGAGCCGACGGAGGCGCGGACGGCCTTGGGGTTGTACACGTCGACGGAGGCGTCGGTCAGGACGACGGCCTCGGCCCCGGCGGCGTCGGCGCAGCGCAGCACGGTCCCGGCGTTGCCCGGGTCACGGACGTTGGCGAGGAGGGCGACGAGCCGGGGGCGGGCCGCGAGGACCTCTTCGAAGGGCGTGTCCAGGAACCGGCAGACGCCGACGAGGCCCTGCGGGGTGACGGTCGTGGAGATGTCGGCGATGACCTGCTCGGCGGCGAGGTGCACCCGGGCTCCGGCGTCCCGAGCTGCCCCGACGATGTCGGCGTAGCGCTCGGCGGCCTCCAGTGTCGTGAAGAGCTCCACGAGCGTGGCCGTGTCCCCGGTCCGGTGCCCGGCGGCCTCCCGGACGGCCTGCGGCCCCTCCGCCAGGAACAGGCGGTCCTTCCCCCGGAAGTTCCGCTTGGCCAGCCGCCGCGCGGCCAGGACGCGGGGGGAGCGGGGGGAGACGAGCTCGGGGGTGGCAGGCGGCATCCTGTTCGCTTTCTCGGTAGCTGCACAGCAGGACCCGCAGACCGTCCGGCCTGCGGGTCCTTCAGTTCACGTCGGCTCGGGCCGGCGTCACGCAGCCTTCGGCGCGTTCACGTCGCTCGGCAGCGCCTTCTGGGCGACCTCGACGAGGGCGGCGAAAGCACCGGCGTCGTTGACGGCCAGCTCGGCCAGGATCTTGCGGTCCACCTCGACGTTGGCGGCCTTCAGACCCTGGATGAAGCGGTTGTAGGTCATGCCGTTGGCGCGGGCAGCGGCGTTGATGCGCTGGATCCACAGCTGACGGAAGTCGCCCTTGCGCTTCTTGCGGTCGTTGTAGTTGTAGACCAGCGAGTGGGTGACCTGCTCCTTGGCCTTGCGGTACAGGCGCGAGCGCTGACCGCGGTAGCCGGAGGCCTGCTCGAGGATCGCCCGGCGCTTCTTGTGGGCGTTGACTGCCCGCTTGACGCGTGCCACTTGTTAACTCCTTGTAGCGGGGCCGTGGGGGTGCTCACACGACCCGAAATCGATTGGGTCCCGGTCTGACGTACGTCCGGCGCTCACGCGCCCGGACGTCACTTGCCGAGAAGCTTCTTGATCTTCGCGGCGTCGCCCGGGGCCATCTCGGCGTTGCCGGTGAGGCGACGCGTCACGCGGGACGACTTGTGCTCGAGCAGGTGGCGCTTGCCGGCGCGCTCGCGCAGCACCTTGCCGGAGCCGGTGATCTTGAAGCGCTTGCTGGCACCGCTGTGCGACTTGTTCTTCGGCATAGCGCCGTTCTCTCCTCGTCGGTGGCGCTCCGGTGCCCGGTCGCGAAACCGGGCACGGTGGAGCGTCGTCTTGTATCGGTTGCTTCCTGGGACTGGCGTCCCGGGGAGTCACGCCTCGGCGGGCTCCTCAGCCGGCGCCTCGGTCTCCGCGGCGTTCTGCGACTTGCCGGGGTTGGCCTTCGCGTCCGCCTTGCGGGCTTCCTGCGCCTGGCGAGCCTCGGCCATCGCCTCGGTCTTCTTCTTGTGCGGACCGAGAACCATGATCATGTTCCGGCCGTCCTGCTTCGGGTTCGACTCGACGAAACCGAGGTCCTGGACGTCCTCCGCGAGACGCTGCAACAGTCGGTAGCCCAGCTCGGGACGGGACTGCTCGCGACCACGGAACATGATCGTGATCTTGACCTTGTCGCCCTGCTTGAGGAACCGGACGACGTGACCCTTCTTGGTGTCATAGTCGTGCGGGTCGATCTTCGGCCGGAGCTTCATCTCCTTGATGACCGTGTGCGCCTGGTTCTTGCGCGCCTCACGGGCCTTCATGGCCGACTCGTACTTGAACTTCCCGTAGTCCATGAGCTTGCACACGGGCGGACGGGCGTTCGCCGCGACCTCGACCAGGTCCAGGTCGTACTCCTGCGCAAGCTCCAGTGCCTTGGCCAGGGGGACGATGCCCACCTGCTCGCCACTGGGACCGACAAGTCGCACCTCGGGAACGCGAATCCGGTCGTTGATGCGGGGCTCGGCGCTGATGGATCCTCCTCGGTAGCACCACGCGACGGTCTGGCGGACGGCCGCGTAACGTCTTGTATCGATAGACCTAACCGCGCCGGTGCAACAAAAATGCCCCGGGACGATCCCAGGCGGGGCTCCTCGAACTACCGGAGCACCGCCGCGGGGGCCGCGGGGCGCGCTTTCGGACGGATCGCCGCCGCATGGACGGGACCGCCTGACCGGTGACCCGCCACCCAGAGGGCGATCGGGTGGGAGTTCGAAAGCCTCCACTTGTGGGCCGGGCCCGCGAGCTGTGGGGCACACGTGTCCGACCGGTCGTTACACGAGGTTACCAGCAACGGCCAGGAACGGCCAATTGGGGCGGGCCGGGGTCACGTGGGGTTCGCCCGCCCGCTGCGCCTATCGTGTGGGGCATGAGTGAGACCCCTCCTGAGTCCCCCGACTTCGACGCCATGGCCCGCGACATCGCCGAGGTCCCGGCGGTCGAGGTGATCGTGACGGTCGCCGTCAACCTGATGAGCGCCGCCGCCGTGAAGCTCGGTCTGACCGAGGAGGGCGAGAAGCACAAGGACCTGGACGAGGCCCGCAAGCTGGTCCACGCCCTGGCCGGTCTGCTGGACGCCACGGCGACCGAGATCAGCTCCTTCCACGCGGCGCCCCTGCGCGACGGTCTGAAGTCGCTCCAGCTGGCGTTCCGCGAGGCCTCACTCGTCCCGGACGAGCCGGGACAGGGACCGGGCGAGAAGTACACGGGCCCGGTCTACGGCTAGGCAGGACGCGGCCTGCTTCATCCGCGTACGTACAACGGCTCGCCCGGTGGCGTCGCCCCGGCCGGCAGGACTGCCAGGTCGAGGCCGCGCACCAGGCGGGCCCTCAGTGTCTCGTCGGCGGCGAGGCGGCGCGCGACCGCGTGGACGCCGGCCTCGTGCGGCACGGCCGGCTCGAAGACCAGGGCGAGGGTGCCGTCGGCCCGGCCGGGGCCGAGGTAGGCCCGCATCACGGCGCCCACGTCGGCGACCACGGAGCGCACCGCGTCCACGACCGCCGGGTCGGTGAGCGGGTCCGTGGTGGTGCGGCCCTCGGCGAGCGACAGCAGCGCGGGCCCGGTCAGCTCGAACGGCACCGGTCCGGCCAGGTCGAGCACGATGGTGTCCGCCTTCTCGTGCGCGGCGGCCTGAAGTGCCTGGTGCAGGGGCACCGCGACGGGGCGGGCGGCCGGGTCCCAGCGGGCGAGGGAGTCCGTGGAGGTGAAGGCGGGCAGGGCGGTGCGGTCGCCGGCCTTCAGCGTCGGGACGGCCATGTCGCTGGTCTTGTCGCGGCGCAGCCCCCGCTCGTCCTCCTCGGCCTCGCCGAGCACGGCCACGACGGGGACGAGCAGCCGGGCGTCCTTGAGGGCGGCCAGGACCGGACCCACGGCGCTCCGGTCCGCGGACCAGGCGGTGAGGGCCGCGCTCAGCCGGGGATCGGCGGAGCCGTCGTCGTCGGAGAAGCCGGAGTCCGGGATGTTCTTGTTCGCCACGCCTCGACCCTATCGGCCGGTCGGTGCGCTCCCGGAAGTGGCTCAGAACTCCTGACGGCCGGCCCGGCGGCCGCGCCACAGGACGACCGCAGCGACCAGCAGGACGCCGCCGGCGCCGCCCGCGAGGGGGGCGGCCCAGTCGGCGGTGTCGTCGCCGGAGGCCTCGGCGTCCGGTCCGCTGCCGAAGTACTTCGCGCCGTAGGACGCCGACTGCAGGTCCTCCGGCTCCAGACGGCCGGCGGCCTCGATGGCGGCGGCCGGGTCGATGAATCCGAAGCCGCGGGAGTCGTCACGGCCCCCGGCCGGGGCGTTGCGGGCGGTGTCCTCCAGCAGCGTCTTGATCTGGGCCGGGGCGAGACCGGGGTGGGCGGCCTTGACCAGGGCGGCGGCGCCGGAGACGAAGGCGGCGGCGGCGCTGGTGCCCCATCCCTCGTAGTACTTGTGGTCGGGGTCGGCGATGACGACGTCGACGCCGGGGGCGCTGACCGTGGCGTACCAGCGGCGGGTGGAGAAGGAGGCACGGGTGCCGGCGCGGTCGACGGCCGTGACGGCGATGACGCCCGGGTAGGCGGCCGGGTAGGAGATGTGGTCGCCCTTCTCGCCGCCGTTGCCCGCTGAGGCGACGACCACCACGCCCTTCTTCAGGGCGTACTGGATGGCCTGGTCCTCGCCGGGTTCGGGGTGCGCGGAGGCGGAGTCGTCGCCGAGGGAGAGGTTGATGACGTCGGCGCCGTGGTCGGCGGCCCAGCGGATGCCCTCGGCGAGGGCGTTGCCGCGGGTGCTGCGGGCCTTGGCCCGGGAGGAGTCGCCGTCCTCCAGGATCACGCGGACCGGGAGGATCTTCGCCTCGGGCGCGATGCCGAGGACGCCGTCGGCGTTGCCGGGGCCGTGTCCGTGGCCTGCGATGATCCCGGCCATGGCGGTGCCGTGCCGGGCCCAGGCGCGGTCACCGGGTTCGGCCCCGAAGCCGATCAGGTCCTTGCCGGGCAGGACGTTGCCGGCCAGGTCGGGGTGGTCCTCCTCGACACCGGTGTCCAGGACGGCGACGGTGACGCCACGGCCCTTGGTGGTCTGCCAGGCCCGCTCGGTGTGCATGGCCTCCAGGGCCCACTGCTGGGCGCGGATGCCGTCGGCGTGCGCGGTGGCGGCGGGGATGAGGACGAGACCGGCGGTGAGCAGGACGCCGAGGGCGGCGGCCCTCTTGGACGGCCTGCGCGGGCGTTTCTCGGCCGGTGGCAGCGCGGCGGTCACGAGGGCTGCTCCGAGGCCGAGCGGACGTTTCTGCGGAAGTCGCGTTCGACGCGGTCGGCGAGGCCCTGCGCCTCGTTGCCGAGGCCGGCCTGTGCGGCCGCGGTGGTGGCGTCGGCCTCCAGGGCGTCCCCGGCGGGCTGCGGGTCGTCGACGTTGCGGCCGTCGGCCCAGCCGGAGACGGCGTAGACGACGACCGGGGCCTCGGTGAGCACGGAGACGGTCCAGGAGGCGCGCTGGCGGGCGCCGAAGCCGGCGGCGAGCGTGCCCTTCGCTGCGTACGGCAGGGGCATCAGGTCGCTGCGGCGGTCCAGGCGTTCCTTGCGGAAACGGTTCGCGAGGGCGGTCATGCCGGGTGCGTCGGCGGTGGTGAAGAGCAGGCCGACGGTGGTCACGTAGCTCTCGGTGGCGTCGGTGTAGGTGGCGCGCAGGAGGCGTTCGCAGCCGACGGGGGCGAGGGCCTTGCGCAGCAGCGGGTCGAAGGCGTTCTTGCAGCCGCTGTCGGGGGCGACGGCGATGCGGGTCCAGGTGCGGTCGGCTCCGCCGGGCCCGGCACCCCGGCCCTGCACGGTGGGCGGGAAGAGCTGGTCGACCGGGACGCTGTGCCAGAGGCTTCCGGCGGCGGCGAAGGTACTGGGCGAGCCCTCTTCCCCGGAGCCGCCGACGAGCCAGCTGCCGGTGACCGCTCCCGAGATGAGGCCCAGTCCGAGCACGAGGCAGACGGCGGCAGCGGCGGCCTGCGGAGCCCCACGGCGGACGAGCGGCCGGGGCCGGGCGTCGCCGTCGTAGCCCTCGGGCTCACCGAACGACACCATGGGGCGCGTGGTGCTCCAGGAGAGGGCGGGGTCGGGCGAGACCGGGGCGGGGCTCCGGTGCGGCGGGGC